>DASTGK010000071.1:0-8502 GCA_035719085.1 Anaeromyxobacteraceae bacterium | reverse complement strand
CAGGCGGCGCTCGACGAGCTGCGCGCCATCGAGGGCTCGCTCGAGGGGCGCTGGCGCCGTCGGCTCGTCTCCGGGCTGGCGGCGGTGGCGCTCACGGCGGTGGCCGGCGCCGGCTGGCTCTGGTGGTCGCGCGAGCCGCCGCCCGGCGAGCGGCTGCCGGTGGTGGTGGCCGACGTGGAGAACGGAACCGGCGACCCGTCGCTCGACGCCCTCTCCGGCCTGCTCACGGCCGCGCTCGAGCCGTCGCGGCGCATCGATCTCGTGCCCCGCCCGCGGCTCCTCTCGCTGGCGCGCCAGGCCGGCATGGGCGAGCTGCCGCGGCTCGACGCCAGGGCGGCGCGCGAGCTGGCGCGCGTGGCCGGGGCGAAGGTGCTCCTCACCACCTCGGCCCGGCGCGAGGGGAGCGGCGTGCTCGTCGAGGTGCGCGGCACCGACCCGGCCGACGACAAGGCGCTCTTCACCGTGGCCGAGAGCGGCGGCGCGGGCGAGGTGGCGGCGGTGCTCGACCGGCTGGCCGAGGCGGTGCGCCGCCGGCTGCGTGAGCGGCGCGAGGACCTGGCGGCGGGGCGGAGCGGCGTCGCCGAGGCGGTGACCGCCAGCCCTGAGGCGGCGCGCCGCTACTACCAGGGGATCGACTGCGAGCTTCGGCCCTCCACCTTTGGCAAGACGAGCGGCCAGGACTGCGGCGAGTACTTCCAGCAGGCGCTGGCTCAGGACCCGGCCTTCCCGCTCGCCCACTACCGGCTCGCCCGGCTTGCTTCGTGGGGCGGCGCGAGCCCAGCCGACATCGACCAGCACCTGGGGCCGGCGCTCCGGGCGGCCAGCCGGCTCCCCGGGCGCGACGCGGCGCTCGTCCGCGCTCTGGAGGACGAGATAGCCGGCCGGCCGGACGATGCGATCCGGCGGTACGAGGAGATCCTGGCGCGCCAGCCGGACGACCGGGACGCGCTCATCAGCGCCGGCGGGCTCCACTACGCGAGGAGCGAGTGGGCGGCCGCCTCCACCTACTACGAGCGGATCACCTCGGCCGATCCGGGCAATGACTTCGTCCTCGACGGGCTGGTCCGCTGCCTCGGCTCGCTCGGCAAGCGCGACGCGCTCCGGGCCCTCCTGGACCGTGTCCGGTCGGAGCCCCCCTCGCCCGACCGGACCGAGGCGATCGTCCGGGGGCTCGTCTGGCTCGGCGAACCGGAGCGGGCGGTGGAGGCGGCGCAGCGGGCGGTGGCGGCGGGCGGCGGCGTGCCTGCCGAATCGCTCCTCAGCAGCGCGCTCCTCGTGGCCGGGCGGTTCGAGGAGGCGGAGGCGCTCCAGCGCCGGCGGATCGCGTCGGTGCCGAAGCGGGTCCCGAGCCGCTGGTCGCTCGCCATGATCCTGGCCGGAGAGGGACGCCAGCGCGAGGCGCTCCGGGTGCTCGACGAGGCGGAGCGGACCGGCGAGGGCTTCACCGCGTCCGATCACGCCTACGTGCGCGCCGTGGTCGCCGCCGCCACGATGGAGCCGGCCGCCGTCTGGCGCGAGGCGGCCAAGGCGGCCGCATCGAACTCCAGCGACGAACCGCGCCTAGCCGTCCTGCTCGCGCTCCTCGGCGACGTCACGCACGCCCGGGAGATCGGCGCCGCCGCAAGGCCAGGAAGCGTCGAGCGGGACCAGCTCGACGCGCTCCTCGTTTGGCGTGGCGGTAATCCGGTCGCAGCCCAGGCCCGCCTCTTCGCCGCCGAGAAGCGGGACCCCTGCCCGACCGCAGGGCTGTTTCCGTCGCACCTCCTCGGCGAGGTGGCCTCGGCAGCCGGCGACCATCGGAACGTGATTGGCGCGGCGCAGCGCTTCGGCCGGCTTTGGCCCGGCGGCTACTGGTTCGGCTGGGCTTCCTCTCGCATGCTCCTGCTATCAGCGCGTGCCCACGCCGCCCTCGGCGAGCGGGCCGAAGCTCGGACCGAGGTCGACCGACTGCTCGCCCGCCTTCGCCGGGCCGATCCGGACCTGCCCCTCCTGGGTGAGGCTCGGGCGCTGCGGGCCCGTCTCTGATGGGTATCGGGTCGCGGGACTGTTACCGACGGACGTTCCGTTCGGTCACACTCGACCCCCGAAGTCACCAAGAGTGATCCACAGCCCGCGCCCAGCGCGGCGAACGAGGGGGATACCTATGGCCGTCGATCCGAGCGGCAAGCGCGCGGACCCCGACTTCAGCCCGATGATGCTCTCGAAGTCTGCCCCGGTGTCGCGCTGCACATGCACCTGCTGCGCCGGGGGGCACGAACAGGAGCGGATGGGCCCGTTCAGCGAAGGGCCGCTCGGCGCCGAGGCGCGCGGCATCGCCGCCGAGGCGCTGGAGCGGCGCCACGAGCTCATCACCAAGGTGCTCCTCCCCCAGGCCAAGACCCTGGCCGGCTCGATCGCCAAGGCCAACGAGCAGGGGACGGTCGGCTTCGGCGAGCTGGAGCTCCTCGGCGAGCTGCAGCGCTGGATCCTGCAGCTCCAGATCGAGGCCGACGACCTGCGGCTCTGCCTCACGCCCCCGGAGCTCGAACAGAAGAAGCCGTGATCCTCGCCGTCACGCACGAGGAGGACGAGGACGCCCCGGCGGTCCTCGACGAGCTCTCGCGGCTCGGCGCCGAGGTGGCGGTGGTCGACCTGGCCCGCTTCCCCGGGCTCGGCGCGGTCGCCTTCGAGCACGGCGGCTACGGCGCGGGCGACCGCTGGCTCCTGCCGCGCGCCGGGCCGGCGGTGCGCGCCGCCGAGGTCACGGCCGTCTGGTGGCGCCGCACCCGGCCGCACGTCCCCCACCCCGGCCTCTCGCCCGCCGACGCCGGCTTCGCGGTGCGCCAGACCGAGGAGGCGGTGCGCGGCTTCTTCGGCGCCCTCGACGCACGCTTCGTGAACGATCCCTGGCGCGACGCCGCCGCCTGCCACAAGCCGCGCCAGCTCGCCGCCGCCGAGGCGGCCGGGCTCGCGGTGCCGGCCACGCTCGTCACCAGCGACCCGGCCCGCGCCCGCGCCTTCGTGGAGGCGCGGCGCGGCGAGCGCGTCGTCCACAAGGCGCTCCACGCCACCACCGTCGACTGGCACCCGACCCGCTTCCTCGAGGGGCGCGACCTCGCCCGGCTCGAGGCGGTGCGGCTCGCGCCGGTCATCCTGCAGGCGTACGTGCCAGGCGTGGACGTGCGGGCCATCGCCGTGGGCGACCGGCTCTTCGCCGCCGAGATCGACGCCACCGCGACGAGCTCGCCGCAGGACTTCCGCGAGGTCTGGGACGACTGCCGCGTGGCGCCGGTGGAGCTGCCGGACGAGGTGGCGGCCGGCCTGCGGCGCGTCATGGCCAGCCTCGGCCTCGCCTACGGCGCCTTCGACCTGCGCCGGCGCGACGACGGGCGCCACCTCTTCCTCGAGGTGAACCCCTCCGGCCTCTGGCGCTTCGTGGAGCACCGGACCGGCCAGCCCATCTCGCGCGCCATCGCCGAGGCGCTCTGCGGCCGGGCCTGACCGGCGCGGCTACTGGTCGGGGCGCGAGGCGTCGAAGAGCGAGAGGGCGTCGAGGAGCGAGCCGTCGCGCGGCGGCTCCGGCCCCACCTCCCGCGGCCGCCCGCCCAGCCGCCCGGCGGCGGCGCGCCAGGCCACCACCGCCATCACCACGAGCGGCAGCCCGAGCACCGCCGAGGCGACGAGGCCGATGAGGACGAGCGCCAGGGCGTCGGCGGCGCCGGCCTCCGGCACGGCCAGCCGCGCCGAGGCGGTCCACGGTGAGGCGACGGCGAGCCAGGCGACCGCGGCGGCCGCCACCCGAGAGAGACCGGTCCTCATGACGTTTGTCCCCCGCCTGCGGGGCCTGCCGATCGACGCCCCCCTCCCGCGCGCCGACCGGCGGTCCCCCGTGATCCCGAGTTCAGGGACCGCCGCGCCGGGTGGATGTGACGTCCGCCCCGCAGGACCGCGAGTGAGACTCGGTCCTCGCAAGGGACTCGCGTCACATCGCGCCGGCTCGTAGGTCAACGAGGTGAGCCCGGGGGGGCTCGGCTCACCCGTTGCGTGGCGGGGGGCCGCCAGGAGCCGCGGGGGTCCGGATCGTCAACCGAACCGGGCCTCCGTGGCTCCTCTTTTTCCCTGTCCCCCGATCACCCGTCCCGCGACGGTCCGTCCGCCAGCTACGATGCGGGCTCATGTCGCCCGTGGAGGCCCGCATCCAGCAGCTGCTCGCCGACGGCGATCACCGCGGCGCGGCCACCGAGGCGATCCGCGGCTTCGGCCCCAAGGTGCTCGGCTACCTGCGCTCCATCCTGCGCGACGACGAGGACGCGGCCGACGCCTTCGGCCACTTCGCCGAGGACCTGTGGCGCGGCATCGGCGGCTTCCGCGGCGAGGCCTCGTTCAAGACCTGGACTTACAAGCTCGCCTGGTGCGCCGCCATGCACGTCCGCTCCGACGCCTGGAAGCGGCTCGGCCGCCGGCTCGAGTCGGGCGAGGCGTCGCGGCTGGCCGACGAGGTGCGGACCAAGTCGGTGGTGCGCGTGGAGGAGCAGCGCCGCTCGCTCGACCGGCTGCGCCAGACGCTCACGGCGGAGGAGCAGACGCTCCTCTTCCTGCGGCTCGACCAGGAGCTGGAGTGGGTCGACGTGGCGCAGGTGCTCTCGGCCGAGGGGACGGCCGTGGAGCCGGCGGCGCTGCGCAAGCGCTACGAGCGGCTCAAGGAGCGGCTGGCGAAGCTCGTGAAGGAAGAGGGGCTGGACGAGTGATCGCGGGGGCGTGGGCCGCCTCCCAGGCGCGCCCCGCCCGGAGCAGCGCCGCGCGCATGGGGAGCTGCTGCATCAGCGAGACGAGGTGGACCATCGGGAAGCCGGCGCGCGGGATGGCCGCGAGGCGCCGGACGATGCGCCGCGGCCGGTAGAGCTCGCGCACGAGCTGATGGTAGGCCCGCTCGCGCGCCTCGGGCGTGGCGGCCGGATCCGGGTGATCGAAGACGGCGCGCACGCCGGTGAAGGCCTCCCAGCCGAGGCCGGGGCGCAGGTGCTCGCGATAGGCCTCCCAGAGCTTGGTGCCCGGGAGCGGCGTGAGGAGCACCGGGTGGATCCCGACCTTCAGCCGGTCGGAGAGCTCCAGCATCCGCGCGTAGGCGTCGAGCCCCTCCTCGCGCGCGCCGAGCACGGCGAAGAGCACCACCTCGAGCCCGTGCCCCTGCAGCCGCTTCACCGCCTCGACCCGGTCGCGCCCCTGCTTGCCGGCGGCGCCGAAGGCCTCGAGGCTCCCGGCCGCCTCGCTCTCCCAGCCGGCCCAGACCGAGGCGAGGCCGCTCTTCCGCGCCGCGCGGAGGAGCCGCTCGCCCGAGGGCCCCTGGACGCTCCGCAGGTCGCCGAAGCCGTACCAGGAGCGGCGCCTGCCGCGCGCCAGCGCCTCGAAGAGCGCCACGGCGCGGTCGGGGTCGGCCCCCCAGATGTTGTCGTCGCCGTTGAACCAGATGCGGCCGGCGCGCGCCTCCACCTCGGCCGCCACCTCCTCCACCGGCCGGTAGCGGACCGAGCGGCCGAAGAAGGCCGAGACGCTGCAGAAGGCGCAGGCGTACGGGCAGCCGCGCATCGTGAAGAAGGCGCGGAAGTGGTACTGGCCCGGGAGCTTGGCGTCGATGGGCGTCGGGAGGCCTTCGAGCGGCCGGCGCTCGCCCAGGTAGCGCGGCCGGAGCCGGCCGGCGCGGGCGTCGGCGAGCACCTCGCCCCAGACGCTCTCGGCCTCGCCCACCACCACCGCGTCGGCGTGGCGGGCCGCCTCGTCCGGGAGCGCCGTGGCGTGGATGCCGCCCAGCACCACCTTCTTGCCGGCGGCGCGGCAGGCGTCGGCGAAGCGGTAGACCCAGGGGGCGGTCGCGGTCCAGACCGAGACGCCGACGAGATCGGCGTCGAGCGTGCGCGGATCGACCGGCCGCTGGTTGGCGTCGTGGAGCGAGAGCTCCGCGTCCAGCGCCTCGCGCAGCGTGAGCGCCCCGAGGTACTCGAGGATGGGCGGGACCATCGGGACGCGGGCGGAGTTGGGGAACTCGGGGGAGACGAGGGCGACCTTCATGCGGAAGGTGGACCCCGACCGGGCCCGCCTTCACACGTGGTGCGTCGTCGCAGGGGGCGCGGTGCGTTGTCGCGCGGCGAAGGTGCTCCGACCGCGGGCACACTGCACGGCGAGGCTCGGCCTGGCGCTTGGCAGCCCCCTCACCCCGGCCCTCTCCCCCGGTGGGGGAGAGGGAGCCAGACATCTACGCTTCGATCGCCGCGTCGACCGGCGTCGCCTGGAGCAGCGCGCAGAGCGGCTTCGGATCGACGCCGACGAGGAAGCCGCGCGAGCCGCCGTTCACGTAGATTCGCGGCAGGTCGAGCACGGTCCGCTCGACGAAGACCGGCATCGCCTTGCGCGTGCCGAGCGGGCTCGTGCCGCCGACCAGGTAGCCGGAGTGGCGCTGGGCCACCTCGGGCTTGCACGGGTGGATCGCCTTGCGCGCGAGCTGGCGGGCGAGCGCCTTCACCGAGACCTCGCGGTCGCCGTGCATGAGGACGACGAGCGGCGCGCCCGTCTCGTCCTCCATGACGAGCGTCTTCACCACGGCGTGCTCGTCGACGCCCAGCTCGCGGGCGCTGACGCGCGTGCCGCCCTTCTCCTCGTAGCGGTAGGGGTGCTCGGTGTAGGCGATGCCCTTCTCCCGCAGGAGGCGGGTGGCGGGCGTGGAGGGCGTCTTGCTCATGGCCGCGAGAGGTAGCCGCGCGGCCGGGCGGCGTCAACCGGCGTAGACGCCGTGCCGGTCGTGGGCCACCCAGTCGACGTAGCGCCGGTCGGCGCCGAGGACGTGGCCGAGCAGCCAGTCGCGCGTGAAGGTGAGCGTCGCGAGCACGCTCGGCGTCTCCTGCGCCACGAGCCGCGCCAGGTCGGCGCGGAAGCGGCGGTGTTCGGCCCGCTGCTGCTCCAGCCCCGGGTAGCCGCAGCGGTCGAGCACCGCCTCCTCGGCCGAGAAGTGGTAGTCGGCGTAGGCGGCCAGCTCCGAGAGCAGCTCGTCGAGCGCCGCCGGCCCGGCCCCCTCGGCGGCGGCCATGGCGCAGCGGTTCATGAGCTCGAAGAACTGGCGGTGCTGCGCGTCGAGCTCCGGCAGGCCGAGCTCGTAGGCGGCCTTCCAGCAGAAGAAGAGCGGCTGTCCGGTCATGGAGCCCTCCCGCGCCACGCCGGTCCCCGCCGGCCCGCCCGCGCGGGCGGCCGGGATCGGTCCTCGGGAGAACGATACGCCGTCGAGCGGCCACCGCCCGCCCCGTGGGAGTGACTCCGTCCGGTTCCGGCGAGGCCTGGTCAGTCCAGCTCGGCGGCGATGGCGCGCGCGGCGGCGACCGGATCGGGGGCGTCGCGCAGGGGCCGGCCGATCACGATGACGTCGGCGCCGGCCTTCACCGCCTGGGCGGGCGTCGCCACCCGGGCCTGGTCGCCGAGCGCGGCGCCGGCCGGCCGGACGCCCGGCACCACGAGGAGCGGGCCGGGGCCCACCGCGGCGCGGACCGCGGCCACCTCGTGCGGCGAGCAGACGAGCCCGCCCGCCCCGGCCTCCACCGCCAGCCTGGCCAGCCGCACCACCGCCTGCTCGGGCGGGCCGGCGAGGCCGATCCGGTCGAGCGCCGCGGCGTCGAGGCTGGTGAGGACGGTGACGGCCAGGATGCGCAGCCGGCCACCGGCGCCGCGCACCGCGGCCCGGACCATGTCGGCCCCGCCGCCCGCGTGGACGGTGAGGAGCGAGGCGCCCGTGGCGGCGGCGCTGCGGGCCGCCCCCTCCACCGTGGCCGGGATGTCGTGGAGCTTGAGATCGAGGAAGACCGGGCGGCCGAGCGCGGCGGCGGCCCGGACGGCCGGCGCCCCCTCGGCGACGAAGAGCTCGAGCCCCACCTTGAGCATGCCGACGTGCGGGGCGATGGCCCGCGCGAAGGGCTCGGCGTCGGCCCAGGCGCCGAAGTCGAGGGCGCAGCAGATCCGCTCGGAGGGCTTCATCACGCCTTCCCCACCTGCATCCGTCCCACCTCGCGCAAGAGCACCTCGGCCTTCTCCTTGGAGAGCACGTTCTTCACCTCGAACAGCGCGAAGGCGAGCAGGTCCTCGAGCGCCTCGAGCGAGCGGGCCCGCGCCGCCGCGCCGCGGTAGGCGCCGCCGGCGGTCACGTTGGCCAGCACCCGGGCCACGTCGACGCTCCCCTCGCCGTCGAACTGCACGCCCTCGAAGATGGGGCGCCGCTTCTCCGGGAGCCGCTCGAAGTAGCTGTTGAGCCGCGGCGGCACGCCCGGGCGCGCCGCGGCGAGCGCGGCGTGCACCTTCTGGAAGATGCGCTGGTAGGTCTCGAAGGGGCGGGCCGGCCGCGCCACGGCGGCGTGCGTGCCGGGGGCCGGCGTCAGGGCCGGGGCCGGAGGAGGCTCGGGCGCCGCCGCGGGCTCGGCCGGCTCGGCGACGAAGAGCTCGAGCCCCACCTTGAGCATGCCGACGTGCGGGGCGATGGCCCGCGCGAAG
>DASTGK010000070.1:0-2414 GCA_035719085.1 Anaeromyxobacteraceae bacterium | reverse complement strand
GGTAGATCTCATAGCCGCTCTTTCCGGCCATCGCCTCGGGCGTCACGTTGAAGGCCCTCGAAAACGGCTCGTTCACGGCGACAAACCTGCCGCGCCGGTCCTTGAGCCAGGCGATGCTGGGGATGTTGTCCAAAATGGCCTGCTGCTGCCGGATGACTTCGCTTATCCGTTCCTCGGCCAGCTTGCGCTCGGTGATGTCCTCCATGGCCAAAAGGATGATGCGTGAGCCGATGTTTTCCCGGAAGCGCCGCGCATCGCCGCCGGCCTCCGTCCTTGCTACCCTACGCTGCGTGAAGTGGGGCGTGAACGGTTACGGGCAAACCAGCTCGCTCGGCGATGGCGAAGCTCCAGTCGTCGCAAGTCAACGAGTGCACAGACAGGGTACAGCGGTCACTGAGGTCAGGGGCCCCCGCAGCACTTGCAGCCCTATGTGTGCCAGACGCAGTGTACCGGCAACGTCTCAAGGCCCTGGTAGATGCTATCGACAGGGGAGAGAAGTGCTTCATCGCTCGGTAGGGCCGCCGTGACGAACCTGCGGCTGCCGGGCCAGTATGACGAGCGGCTGTTCGCGGCGGCCGGGATCGGCGGGCTGCAGGGGCCCTACTACAACTGGAACCGGTGGTACCTGCCGAACATGGGCAGGTACATGGAGCCGGATCCGATCGCGAAGGCGGGAGGGTCCAACGGGTTCTTTGGGCCCAACTGGTACGGGTATGCTGAGGGGAATCCCCTGCGTGTAACTGATCCTACGGGCGAATCGGCCGAGGTCTGTTGGCGAAGGATCTTGGCCCCCGTTCTCGGCCAGAGCGAGGGCCGCCATTGCTACGTTCGCTACAACGGGTCGCCGAACCAAACGACAAGCTACTACGCGCCCTTCCTGTGGTGGGGCTGGCCCACCGTTGGGAAGGATCTCGGGCCCAGTCCAGCCGACGAGTGCCACCCGATCGACCCAGGCACGTGTGACAGCTGCGGAATGCGGGATACGAATAGCATCGATACCTGCTTGGCGGCCAAGATGCTCGAGTGCCGCCAGTGCTCCTACAGCATCAATGGCTTCAATTTGTTGATTTTCAGAAGGTAGGGACCCCGGCCAGCTGAGATTTGCAGAAGCATTCCCCCCTCGGTGCCGGGAGATTTGCAGAAGGTTTCCCTCCCCCATCGGCGTGACCTCACTGCCACGCTGCCTCCGTCCACGGACGGGAGGCGGCGATGGCGTTTCGCGAGGTCACGATGCTGGAGGTCAAAGAGATCTTGAGGCTGTGGTTGCTGGGGGTCCCGAAGAAGGGGATCGCCGGGCAGCTGGGCTTCGATGTGAAGACGGTGCGGCGGTACCTGGCCGCCGCGAAGGCGCAAGGCGTCGAGCAGGCGCACGGCGTCGGGGCGCTCGACGACGAACTGGTCGCGGCGGTGATCGGCAAGACGCAGCCCGGGACCGGCCGGCCCCGCGGCGAGGGCTGGGCGGTCTGCGAGGCGCACCGCGAGTTCATCGAGCGCCACCTGTCGAGCCGGGTCCGGCTCACCAAGGTGGGCAAGCTGCTGCGCCGGCGCGGCGTCGAGATCGAGTACCCGACGCTGCGGCGCTTCGCGCTCGAGCAGCTCGGCTTCGGCCGTGGCTCGCCGAGCGTGCCGGTGGCCGACTGCGAGCCCGGCGAGGAGGTGCAGGTCGACACCGGCCGGATGACGCTGCTGGCGCCGGACCTGTTCGGCAAGCGCCGGCGCTTCCGGGCCTGGATCTTCACGGCCGTCCGCTCGCGCCATCGCTTCGTCTACCCGGTGTTCCAGGAGACGACCGAGACGGCCATCCAGGCGTGCGAGGCCGCCTGGGAGTTCTTCGGCGGGATCTTCGAGGTCATCATCCCCGACAACACCAAGGCCATCGTCGAGATCCCCGACCCGATCTCGCCGAAGATCACCGAGGCGTTCCGCGAGTACGCGCAGGCGCGCAACTTCAGCATCGACACCGCCCGCGTCCGCCACCCCAAGGACAAGGCCCGCGTCGAGCGCACGGTGCCCACCGTCCGCGACGACTGCTTCGGGGGCGAGCACCTGCTCACGCTCGACGACGCCCACCGGCGCTCCCGGCAGTGGAGCCTGGAGGAGTACGGCATGAAGCGGCACGGCCGGACGCAGCGGCTGCCGCGCGAGCACTTCGAGGCGGAGGAGCGGGCCGCCCTGCTGCCGGCGCCGACCGAGCCCTACGACATCCCGGAGTGGGGCGACTGCAAGGTCGGCCTCGACCAGTTCGCCGCGGTGGCGAAGAGCCTCTACTCGCTGCACCTCGACCTGCGCCGCCACAAGCTCCGCTACCGCGCCGACAGCCAGCTGGTGCGCTTCTACGAGCACGGAAAGCTCGTGAAGACGCACCCGCGCAAGGCTCCGGGGGAGCGCTCCATCGACGCCGCCGACTTCCCGGC
>DASTGK010000069.1:0-11253 GCA_035719085.1 Anaeromyxobacteraceae bacterium | reverse complement strand
GCTCTCCGTCCCGACGCGCACCTTCACCAGCTCGTGATCCGCGAGCGCCTGGTCGAGCTGGCGCAGCACGGCCTCGGTGACGCCCTCCTTGCCCACCTGCACGATGGCCGAGAGGTGGTGGCCGGCGGCGCGGAGCCGCTTGCGCAGCGGGCCGCTCGGCATGAGCGACCGCTTCTTCGGGTTCGTCGCGAGGGGCATCATCTCCTCAGGTACTTGAGCTCGCGGGCGAGCTCGGCGTGCTCCGGCTAGAGCGCCAGGCCGCGCTTGAAGTGTCGCTCCGCGAGCGCGACGTCGCCGGTGAGCTTGGCCATCTGGCCGAGAAAGAGGTACGCCGGCAGGATGCGCGGCACCTGCTTCACGGCCGCCTCGATCGCGGCGGCGCTGGCGGCGTGCTGCCTCCTCTTGTCGTCGGCGACGAGGAAGTCGACCCAGGCGCGCCAGACGTGGAACTCGGGCTCGTCGCCGTTGAGCCGCACCGCCTCGGCCAGCGCCTCGAGCGCCTTGTCGTACTGCCGCGTCTTCACGTAGACGGTGGCCCTCTGGAACGTGTCCTCCGCCTTGAAGATGGCGGAGACGTCGACGTCGGCCTTCCCGCCCTGCGCCAGCTCGGCGAGGTAGGCCGCGCGCTCGGCGTCGTCGCCGAGGACGCCCCACGCCTCGCCCAGGCGGGCGAAGACGTCGGCGCGGAGCTTCTTCACCTCGGCGGTCTCTCCCGGCGGTCCGGCGTCCGGGTGGTAGCTCTTCGCGAGCTGGAAGTAGGCGGCCTTCACCTGGGCCGGGGTCGCGTCGCGCTTCACGCCCAGCGCCTCGAAGTGATCCGCCTTCACCACGCGGTCGTGGACCGCCTGCAGCGCCGCCACGTCGAGCTTGGGGGCGGGGGCCGCGGCGGGCGCGGGCTTCGGCGCGGCGGGCTTGGCGGGCGGAGCGGCGGGCCGAGGCGGGGGGACGCGGGTCGGGCTCGGTGATGGGGATGGGGTGGAAGTCGGGATCGGGGTCGAGGTCCGGGACGGGGACGGGGACGAGGACGAGGTCGAGGCCTCGACGACCTCGGCGAACGCGAGCAGCTCCACGCTGCTCAGCAGGAGCGCCAGGCGGAGGACGATCTCCGCCTCCGCCGGGTGCGCGGCGGCGATGCCGGCCGGGCTCGACGCGCCGTCGAACCAGGCGGCGGCGCGCGCCTCGACCGCGGTGAGCTTCAGCTCCGACGCCTCGATGCGCCCGCCGCTCCGGTGCGCGCGGCGGTGCTGCCGGTCGCCGAGGAGCCTGCGCACGGCGAGCCCGTCCATGCGGCGGACCGCGTCGCACAGCATCCCCCAGCGCGAGCCGAGGGGGAACGAGGACGGGGGCAGGGGCGAGACCGGATCCCACGCCGCGTGCCCCTCGTCGCAGGTCAGCGCGCGCCCGACGACGGCGCCACCGTGCTCCTGGAGGAGCCGGAAGCTCTCGGCCGGGTTCATGAGCCCGAGGTGCGCCAGCGCGGCGACGAGGTCGCCGCCGAGGTCGCCCTTCACGCGCTCCGCGTCCTTCACCGACTGCGGCTGGACGGCGCCGCGCGCCACCAGGTGACGGCCGAGGTCGTCCTCCGGCGCGTCGGAGTCGGCGTGCTCGATCGTGCCGCGCTTGAAGTGGAGCCGGAACGCGCCGCGCTCGCTGGCGATGGCGAGGAGGCCGGTCGCGCCGCTGGCGGCGGCGAGGTAGCAGAGGTGGAGGGCGCCGCCGGGCGGGAGCGGGCCCGACCACGCCAGGCCGGCGGCGATGCCGGCGGCGGCGGTCACCTCCCGCGCGGACAGGCCGCGGCTCGCCCCGGGCGCCGCCGGCTTCACGCGGTCGAGGCGCGGAGGCCCGCCTCCCTCGCTGCCGTCCGTCACGCGTCTAAAGTACCACCGACTCCCGGTACTCGCCGAAGACGTCGCGGAGCGCATCGGAGATCTCGCCCAGCGTCGCCTCCGCTTTCACGGCGGCGACGATGTGGGGCATGAGGTTGTCCTTGCCCCGTGCGGCGGCGCGCACCGCCTCCACCGCCGCCTGCGCGGCTGCGCCGCTCCGCTCCTTGCGCAGCGCCTTCACCCGCGCCGCCTGCTGCTGCTCCAGCGCGGGGTCGACCTTCATCACGGGGACGGGCGGGTCCTCGGACTTGAAGGCGTTCACGCCGACGACCACCTGCTCCTTCGCCTCCACACGCTTCTGCCAGGTGTAGGACGCCTCCTGGATCTCGCGCTGCACGTAGCCCTTGGAGATGGCCTGCACCATGCCGCCCAGGTCGTCGATCTTGCGCAGGTACTCCTCCGCCTTGCCCTCGATCTCGTCGGTGAGCTTCTCCACCGCCCAGGAGCCGCCGAGCGGGTCGATGACGTCGGCCACGCCCGACTCGTTGGCGATGATCTGCTGGGTGCGGAGCGCGATCCGGACCGAGTCCTCGGTGGGCAGCCCGAGCGCCTCGTCGCGCGAGTTGGTGTGGAGCGACTGCGTGCCGCCCAGCACCGCCGCCAGCGCCTGCAGCGTCACCCGCACGACGTTGTTGTCCGGCTGCTGCGCGGTGAGCATCGAGCCGGCGGTCTGGGTGTGGAAGCGGAGCATCCAGGAGCGCGGGTCCTTGGCCTTGAAGCGCTCCTTCATGATGCGGGCCCACAGGCGGCGGGCGGCGCGGAACTTGGCCACCTCCTCCAGCAGGTTGTTGTGGGCGTTGAAGAAGAAGCTGAGCCGGCCGGCGAAGGCGTCGACGTCGAGCCCCGCCTTCACCGCGGCGTCGACGTACTGGATGCCGTCGGCCAGCGTGAAGGCCACCTCCTGCACCGCCGTCGAGCCGGCCTCGCGGATGTGGTAGCCGGAGATGGAGATGGGGTTCCACTTCGGCATCACCTTCGCGGTGTAGGCGAAGATGTCGGTGATGACGCGGAGCGACGGCGCCGGCGGGTAGATGTAGGTGCCGCGGGCCGCGTACTCCTTGAGGATGTCGTTCTGGATGGTCCCCTGCAGGTCGCCCGGGGCCACGCCCTGCTTCTCGCCCACCGCCTGGTAGAGCGCGAGCAGGATCGAGGCGGTGGCGTTGATGGTCATCGAGGTGGAGACCTCGCCGAGCGGGATCCCGTTCAGCAGCGTCCCCATGTCCTCGATGGAGTCGATGGCCACGCCGACCTTGCCCACCTCGCCCTTGGCGCGCGCGTGGTCGGAGTCGCGCCCCATCTGCGTCGGCAGGTCGAAGGCGACCGAGAGGCCGGTCTGCCCCGACTTGAGCAGGTAGTGGTAGCGCTTGTTCGACTCCTCGGCGGTGCCGAAGCCGGCGTACTGGCGCATGGTCCAGAAGCGGCCGCGGTACATGGTCGACTGGACGCCGCGGGTGAAGGGGAACTCGCCGGGCAGGCCGAGCCGGCCGTCGAGGCCGGGCTTCACGTCGGCCGGGACGTAGACCGGCTCCTGCGGGATGCCGCTCGAGGTCTCGAAGCGCGGACGGCGCTCCTTGGCCTTGGCCACCGCCTTGCCGTAGCTCCCCTTCAGCCAGCGCTCCTTCTCCGCCTTGCCCTGCTCGCGATCGTCGGCCATGTCCTCTCCTGCTGCGTGTGAACGGCGCGGGCCCGGGAGGGCGCCGGCCGGTGCCGCGCGAGCGCGGCGGCTACTCCACGGCGCAGAGCTCCGCGCCGGCCCCGACGGCCTGCCCCGGCGCCGCGTCGAGCGCGATCACCGTGCCGTCCTTGGGGCTCCTCAGGTCGTTCTCCATGCCGAGGGCGGCCACCGTCACGAGCGGCTGCCCCTCCTTCACGGCGTCGCCGTCGCGCACGTGGACCCTCACCACGCGGGCCGGCACGCGCGTCGCCACCGGCTGCCGGCCGTCGACGGTGAGCCGCCCGGCAGCCCGGCGCATGCGCAGCCGGCGCTCGTCGAGCAGCTCCACCTTGAAGATCGAGTCGCGCACCCGCACGTTCACGTGGGCGGCGCGCGGGTCGAGCGTGGCGGTGTAGCTGGCCGTGTCGACGATGAGCGAGAGCGTGCCGTAGTCGTGCTTGAAGGCGTCGACGCGGAAGACCCGGTCGCCGAGCCGCACCTGGAAGATCCCCGGGCCGTCCGGCGTCACCTCCACCGGCAGCTCGCGCCCGCCCTCGAGCAGCGCCACGTAGCGGCTCACCGCCCCCTCCCGCGGCGGGCGGCGATGCGCCCCTGGCGCGCCCAGGCCGAGCCCTCGGCGCGGGCGCCGGCGCGGGCGGCGAAGGCCTCCGCCTCGTCCTGGTCGCGCTTCTGGGCCTCGACCGCGGCGGCGATGAGCGCCACCTCCTCGAGCGACGGATCGGGCCGGCGCAGGAGCTCCTTCTCGTACCTGGCGCAGAAGCCGGTGTCGTAGTCGCCGGCGCGGAAGGCCGGGTGGTCGAGCACCGCCGCGAGGTAGCTCACGTTGGTGGCGATGCCGTGGAGCGTGTACTCCGAGAGCGCGCGCCGCAGCCGGGCGATGGCCTGCTCGCGCGTGGGCGCCCAGGCGACCAGCTTGGAGAGGAGCGGGTCGTAGTAGGGGGGCACCACCCAGCCGGTGTAGACGCCGCCGTCCTCGCGCACGCCCGGGCCGCCCGGGAGGCGCAGGTAGGTGATCTTGCCGGGGCTCGGCAAGAAGCCGCGCGCCGGGTCCTCGGCGTAGACGCGAGCCTCGACGGCGTGGCCGCGCCGCACCACGTCGCCCTGCGCCGGGAGCGGCAGCCCCTGCGCCACCTCGAGCTGCAGCCGGACGAGGTCGAGGCCGGTGACCATCTCGGTGACCGGGTGCTCCACCTGGAGCCGGGTGTTCATCTCGAGGAAGTAGAAGCGCCGCTCGGCGTCGACCAGGAACTCGACGGTGCCGGCGCCGCGGTAGCCGACGGCGCGGGCGGCCGTGACCGCCACCTCGCCCATGGCCTGGCGCAGCGGCTCGTCGAGGAGCGGGCTCGGGCTCTCCTCGACCACCTTCTGGTGGCGCCGCTGCACCGAGCACTCGCGCTCGCCGAGCCAGAGGGCGCCGCCGTGGTCGTCGCAGAAGATCTGCACCTCGACGTGGCGCGGCCGGTCGAGCGCCTTCTCCAGGTAGAGCCGGTCGTCGCCGAAGGCCGCCGCCGACTCGCGCTTCGCCGAGGCCCAGAGCTTGCCCAGGTCCTCGGGGCGCTCGCAGCGCTTCATCCCCTTGCCGCCGCCGCCGGCCGCCGCCTTGATCATCACCGGGAAGCCGAGCGCCGCGGCCGCGGCGAGCGCCTCGGCCTCGCCGTCGAGGGTGCCGGGCGAGCCGGGCACCACCGGGACGCCGGCCGCCTGCATGGCGGCGCGGGCGGAGGTCTTCACGCCCATCACCTCCATGGCGGCGGCGGGCGGGCCGACGAAGGCGAGGCCGGCCTTCTCGAGGGCGCGGGGCAGCTCGGGCCGCTCGGAGAGGAAGCCGTACCCGGGGTGGACGGCGTCGGCGCCGGTCTTGCGGGCGGCGTCGATCACCTTGTCGACCACCAGGTAGCTCTCGCGCGCCGGCGACGGCCCGAGGTGCACCGCCTCGTCGGCCCGGCGCACGTGGAGCGCGCCGCGGTCGGCGTCGGAGTAGACCGCCACGGTGGCGATCCCCATCTCCTGGCAGGTCCGCATGACCCGCACGGCGATCTCGCCGCGGTTGGCGACGAGGACCTTCCGGATCGGCTTCAGCGGGCTCAAAGCGAGTGGACCCTCTGCGTCGAAGACCAGCGATGTGCGGGGACGTCGGGCCGAGGACGATACCCGCGCGCAGCGCGTCCCGTCCAGGGTCGCCAGCAATGTCGGCGGGATGGCTCCACTTCGGCGCTGTGCGTCAGCGGCCGAGCGGCGTCAGTCGTCCATCGGGTGCAGGTCGAGCCCGGGGATCCGCTCGACGTCGCGCGGATCGACCGCGCGCTACGCGTCCGGCGCGACGGCCCCGCAGGACTTCATCCCGAGCTTCTTCAGGGCGATCTCCGCGGGGCAGAACCCGGTGAAGGCGCTCTGGAGCAGGTTCGCCCCCACGAACGCCGTGAACCAGAGGAAGTGCGCGCTCACGAAGATCGGGCTCTCCCGGACGCCGAGCGCGAGGCTGACGAGGATGAAGGTGCCGGCGAGGATTCGGATGGCGCGTTCGGAGGTCACGGTGTTCTCCCGGGGGGATTCCCGTGGGTTGGAGCCGGCCGCCGGCCGAAGGATTCGGGCATCGGAGGCGAGCGGGGCCGGTCGAGGGTCACCCCAGCTCGGCCACCGGCGCGTCCCCCTCCGGCGGCAGCTCGGCGGCGATGGCGGCGCGGGTGGCCTCGCGCAGCGCGGCCACGTCGCCGCCGTGCGCGGCGGGATCGATGGGGGCGAGCACCTTCACCCGGGCGCGCATCCGCTGGCGCAGCACCAGGCCGTGCTTGGGGAGGGCCGCCCAGGTGCCGGAGACGGCCACCGGGATGATGGGGCAGCCGGCCTCGCAGGCGAGCCGGAAGGCGCCGTCCTTGAACGGCTGGAGCGTGCCGTCCTTCGAGCGGGTGCCCTCCGGGAAGATGAGGAGCGGCGAGCCGCGGTCGAGGTGGGCGCGGCAGGCGGCCATCATCTGCTTGATCGACTCGCGGTCGCCGCGCCAGAGCGGCACGTAGCCGCTCATGGTCATGTTCCAGCCGACGAACGGGATGCGGAAGAGCTCGGCCTTGGAGACCCACTTGAACGGCCGGAAGAGGCCGTAGAGCACCAGGATGTCGAGGAGCGAGAGGTGGTTGGCGACGATGACGGCCGGCCCCCTCCACGGGAGCTTCTCGCGCCCCTCGATCGAGAGCCGCCAGAGCGGGTTCAGCCACACGTAGCTGGAGGCCCAGAAGCAGCCGTAGAGGTGGTTGAGCGAGCGCCGCCGGTCGAAGGGCCAGGTGACGAGCCAGATGATCGCCGCCGGCAAGAAGAAGAGCGGCAGCGAGACGGCGAACAGGATCCAGTAGGCGATCGAGAAGAAGGCGAGCATGGTCGGTCTTCGCGGTCAGGGGCCGGTGAGGAGGCCCGGCGCGGCGACGCGGGCCGAGGGGTCGCCGGCCACCGCCTCCAGGATGCGGTAGAGGCCGAACTTGGGGAGCCGCATGTAGCCGGCCCAGGCAGCCGAGGCGAGCAGGCCGTCGGCCAGCCAGTCGGAGATCCACTCGGCGGCGAAGCGCGGGTCGCGCTGGGCCACGCCGGCGCCCGACTCGCGCGCCCAGCGCCGGTTGTACCGCTCGTGCACGCCGACCGGCGGGGCGCAGACGAGCGGCAGGCCGAGCGCGGCGTAGAAGGTGAGCTCGGACGGCTTGGTCCAGAGGATGTCGGTGCCGGCGAGGAGGGCGTTGAAGCGGGCGTAGTAGTCGGCGAAGGAGTCGCCGCGCAGGATCTGGAGCGCGCCGCCGAGGTGCGGCTCGAGGCCGGCGCCCCGCACCGCCTCGCGGAAGCGGGCCTCCACCTCGGGCCGGACGCCGGCCACGAGCGCGATGCGCAGCTGGCCGGCGTCGAGCAGCCGCCGGAAGCCGGGCAGGAAGGCGTGCGCCAGCTCCGCCTGGGCGCCGGCGCCACCCACCGCGAAGGTGAGGAGCGGCGGCCGCCCCTCCTCCTCCGCCGGCAGCGCGCCGAGGACGTGGGCCAGCTCCTCCGGCATGGCGCGGCGGAACTCGCCGGTCGGGTCGAGCCGCACCAGCCGCGCCGCCAGGTGGCGCTTCAGCACCGGCAGGTGGGTGCCGCCGACGAGCGCGTGCGGCAGCGGGAAGCCGGTGAAGGTGATGCGCGGCTCGGGCACGCCGTAGGCGAGGAGCCGGCGCGCCGCCCGCCGCGTCGGCACCAGGTACTGGATGCGCGTCTTCTCCGGCTCGGCCGGCACCCAGATCCGGTTGATGTCGGTGTCGGTGACGACGCAGAAGATCCGCTCGTAGCCGGCCCGGTCGGCCACGATGGCCGGCGAGTAGAAGGTGGTGAGGAGCGGCGCCCCCGACTCGTGGAGGTGGGTGAGCAGCCCCTGGCCGAGGCTCCGGCGGATGAGCCGCTCCAGCGTCAGCACCCCGCGCGTCGGGGCCGAGAGGTCGCGGTACGGGTGGAGGTGCGGGATGTCGGTGAGGACGTCGAGCAGCAGCCGCAGCGGCCGGCCGACGAGCGGCACCTGCGACAGGCGCGAGACCGCCTCGTAGGCGAACCGGACCCGGCGCCAGAGCCGCTCCTCCGACGGGGCGACGATGGGGGCCTTGTCCACCTGGGCGACGGCGGTGGCGAGCGCCTCGGCGATGGGGGTGGCCGCCCGGAGGTGGCCGTAGCCCATGTCGACGGCCACCACGAGGGGCTTCACGGCTGGGACGAGGTCGGGCATCGGGGCGTGACGCGGGGTGGGAGACGGTAGCAGAGGTGCCCGGACCGGCGCGAGCCGGGGACGACCTGCCGGGGGGTGGGCGATAGCGCCGGCCGACGGACCTTGTCTGCCCGTGTGCGCTTCGATCTTCCGATCTGCGTTTTTTTCGGATAGCGTTTTTTTCGTCCAGCCTGCGGAAGCTGGACCGACTGTCATCCCGGCGGATCGAATCGAAGAAAGAGAAGAAGCAGAATGGCGACCGGCACCGTGAAGTGGTTCAACGACGCGAAGGGCTTCGGCTTCATCACGCAGGACAACGGTGGTGAGGACGTGTTCTGTCACTACAGCGCCATCAGCGCGGACGGCTTCAAGAGCCTGTCCGAGGGCCAGAAGGTGGAGTTCGACGTGGTCAAGGGGCCGAAGGGGCTCCAGGCCGCGAACGTGCGGAAGATCTAGCCCTGGCGCCGTGACGTCTTCGAGCCCGGCCCCTCGCGAGGGGGGCCGGGCTCGCACGTTCCGCGGCCTCGGCGTGCCGCCGCCGGGGCGGCCGCCGGGTCACCGGACGTCGAGCAGCTCCACCTCGAAGACGAGCGTGGCCTGGGGCGGGATGACGCCCGGGAAGCCGCGCAGGCCGTAGCCCAGCTCCGGGGGGATGGTCAGCTTGCGGCGGCCGCCGACGCGCATGCCGGCCACCCCCTGGTCCCAGCCCTTGATCACCTGGCCGGCCCCGAGCGCGAAGGCGAACGGCCCCCGCCCCTGCGACGAGTCGAACTGCTTCCCGTCGAGGAGCCAGCCGGTGTAGTGCACCTCGACCGTCTTCCCGGCCTGCGCCTCCGCGCCGGTGCCGACCACCAGCTCTTCCTTCACGAGATCGCCCACGCTGCCTCCTGGGGGTTGGGCCGCCTTCCTACCGCGCGCGGCCCGTCGATTCTAGAGCGGGATGTTGCCGTGCTTGCGCGCCGGGGTCTCCTGCCGCTTGGTGCGCAGCATGGCGAGCGCCCGGATCACCCTGGGGCGCGTCTCCTCCGGCCGGATCACCTCGTCGACGTAGCCGAGCGCCGCCGCCTCGTAGGGCGTGGCGTGCCGCTCGCGGTACTCGGCGATGAGCCGCGCCCGCTCGGCCACCGGGTCCTTGGCCGCCTGGATCTCCTTGCGGAAGATGATGCCGACCGCCCCCTCCGGCGAGGTGACGGCGATCTCGGCGCCGGGCCAGGCCAGGTTGACGTCGGCCCGCAGGTGCTTCGAGGCCATGACGTCGTAGGCGACGCCGTAGGCCTTGCGCAGGATGACCGTGACCTTGGGCACGGTCGCCTCGGCGTAGGCGAAGATGAGCTTGGCGCCGTGGCGCACCAGGCCGCCCCACTCCTGGCCGGTGCCGGGCAGGTAGCCGGGCACGTCGACGAAGGTGACGAGCGGCAGGTTGAAGGCGTCGCAGAAGCGGACGAAGCGGGCGGCCTTCACCGAGGCGTCGGCGTCGAGCACGCCGGCCAGCACCGCCGGCTGGTTGGCCACCACGCCGACCGGGCGGCCGTCGAGCCGGGCGAAGGCGGTGACGACGTTGGGGGCGAAGCGCTCGGCCACCTCGACGAGGTGGCGGTCGTCCACCACCGCCCGCACCACGTCGCGCACGTCGTAGGCCTTCGCCGGGTCGTCGGGGACGAGCGTCCGGAGCGCCTCGTCGCGCCGGCCGGCCTCGTCGCCGCCCGGCTGCACCGGCGGGTCGTCGAGGCCGTTCGGCGGCAGGAAGCCGAGCAGCTCGCGCACCGCGCGCAGCGTCGCCTCCTCGGTGTCCATGGCGAAGTGGGCCACGCCGGAGCGCTGCGCGTGGACCTGCGCGCCGCCCAGCTCCTCGCGGCTCACCTCCTCGCCGAGCACCTCCTTGCTCGCCTCGGGGCCGCTGGTGAAGAGCCAGGAGGTGCCCTTCACCATGAAGACGAAGTCGGTCATGGCCGGGCCGTAGACCGCGCCGCCGGCGCACGGGCCCATGACGACCGAGAGCTGCGGCACGACGCCGGAGGCGGCGGTGGTGCGCAGGAAGATCTCGGCGTAGCCGGCCAGGCTGGCCACGCCCTCCTGGATGCGCGCGCCGCCCGAGTCGTAGAGGCCGATGATGGGGCAGCCGACCTCGACGGCGCGGTCCATCACCTTGCAGATCTTCTCGGCGAAGGCGAGCGAGACCGAGCCGCCGAAGACGGTGAAGTCCTGCGCGAAGACGAAGACCTGCCGCCCCTCGACGAGGCCGTAGCCGGTGACCACGCCGTCGCCCGGGATGACGTGCTGCTCCATGCCGAAGTCGCGGCTGCGGTGGGTCTTGAACTTGTCGAGCTCCACGAAGGTGCCGGGGTCGAGCAGCAGGTCGAGCCGCTCGCGGGCGGTCAGCTTCCCCTCGCGGTGCTGGCGGGCGATGCGGTCGTCGCCGCCGCCCTTCTCGGCCAGCCGGTCGAGCTCGTCGAGGCGGGCGCGGCGCGGATCGGGGTCGGGCGTGTGCATGGCGGAGCCTCGCGGGCCCCCGCCGCGGGGCGGGCGCCGGGTGTCGGAGGGTACTCTAGATGCGGTGGCCGCCGCGGGCGAACCAGCCGGCCCAGGCGCGCGCCGCGTCCTGCCGCTCCACGTCGGGCAGGTCGGGCGAGTAGGCCACCGGGGCCTCGGCCACCTCGCGCAGCTCGTCGGCGGCGGCGACGCGCAGCGAGCGGTCGGCGCTGGTGAGCGCGCCGAAGAGCCACTCGGCCCGGCCGCGGCCGCGGTTCTGCTTCCACCAGAGGAGCCACTGGCGCGCCGCGGTGCCGTGGCGCTGCATGGTGATGGCGGCGAGCGCCTCGGCCGAGGCGGCGGCGGTGGCGGCGTCGCTCCCCTCCAGCGCCTGGATCAGGATGGGGATCGAGTCGGCGTCGCGCAGCGCGCCGATGGCGCGGGCGGCCGGGGCGGCCCGGTCGGCGAGGCCGGAGAGGAGGGCCCGGCGCAGCCGCTCCGGCACCGGCTTCATGGCC
>DASTGK010000068.1:0-4316 GCA_035719085.1 Anaeromyxobacteraceae bacterium | reverse complement strand
GCCTGCGCGCGCATCGGGGCGATCCACTCGGTGGTGTTTGGCGGCTTTGCCTCCAACAGCCTGGCCACACGCATCGACGATGCCACGCCACGCGTCACCCGTCGGCGTTGGCGACGGTGACGGCCACCGGGCCGGCCGCGTGGGCCGGGGCGGTGACGGTCAGGCTGGTGGCGGTGGCGGCCACGACGGGCGCGGCGAGGCCGCCCAGCTGGACGGTGGCGCCCGCGCCGAAGCCGGCGCCAGCGAGCGTGAGCGCGAAGCCGCCGGCCACGTCGCCCGAGGCGGGCGTCACGGTGGCGAGCGCGGGCGGCGGGGCCACGTAGGTGAAGGCGGCCGGGAGCGAGGCCGACTGGCCGTCGGGGTTGGCGACGGCGACGGCCACCGGGCCGGCGGCGTGGGCCGGCGCCGAGACGGTGAGGGCGGTGGGGGAGGCGGAGAGGACGGCGGCGGCGGCGCCGCCGAAGGTGACCGTCGCGCCCGGCTGGAAGCCGGCGCCGGAGAGCGCCGCGGTGACGCCGCCCGCCACGCCGCCCGAGGCGGGCGAGACCGAGGCGATCGACGGCGGGGGCGCGGCGTAGGTGAAGGCGGCGAGGAGAGCGGCCGACTGGCCGTCCGGGTTGACGACGGCGACGTCCACGGCGCCGGCCGCGTGAACCGGGGCGAGGCAGGTGAGCGAGCCGCCCAGGGCGGTCACGCCCGTGGCCGGCACGCCGCCGAACAGGACCGACGCGCCGGCGGCGAGGCCGGAGCCGGTGAGCGTGACGAGCGTGCCGCCGGCGGTCGAGCCGGAGGCCGGGGAGAGGCCGGCGAGCGCGGGCGGCGGGGCGACGTAGGTGAAGGCGGCCGGGAGCGAGGCCGACTGGCCGTCGGGGTTCACGACGGCGACGGCCACCGGCCCGGCGGCGTGCGGCGGGGCGGTGACGGCGATCGAGGTGGCGGTGACGGCGCCGACCGCAGCGGCCACGCCGCCGAAGGAGACGGTGGCGCCGGCGGCGAGGCCGGAGCCGGTGAGCGTGACGAGCGCGCCGCCGGCGGTCGAGCCGGAGGCCGGGGAGAGGCCGGCGAGCGCGGGCGGCGGGGCGACGTAGGTGAAGGCGGCCGGGAGCGAGGCCGACTGGCCGTCGGGGTTGGTCACCTGGACGGCCACCGGCCCGGCGGCGTGAGCCGGCGCGGAGACGGTGAGCGCCGTGGGGGAGGTCGAGAGGGTGGTGGCGGCCGCGCCGCCGAAGGAGACGGTGGCGCCGGGGAGGAAGCCGGCGCCGGCGAGCGCCACGGTGACGCCGCCCGCCACGCCGCCCGAGGCGGGCGAGACGGTGGAGAGCGACGGCGGGGGCGCGGCGTAGGTGAAGGCGGCCGGGAGCGTGGAGGACTGGCCGTCCGGGTTGACGACCGCCACGGCCACCGCGCCGGCGGCGTGGGCCGGCGCGAGGCAGGTGATGGAGGCGCCGAGCGCGGTGACGGCGGTGGCCGGGATCCCGCCGAAGGTGACCGAGGCGCCGGCGGCGAGGCCGGTGCCGGCGAGGGTGACGAGCGTGCCGCCGGCCGCGGGGCCGCCGGCCGGGGTCACGGTGGCGAGCGCCGGCGGCGGAGCGGCGTAGGTGAAGGCGGCCGGGAGCGTGGAGGACTGGCCGTCCGGGTTGGTCACGGTGACGCCCACCGGCCCGGTGGCGTGCGCCGGCGCGGTGGCGGTGATCGAGGTGGCGGTCGTCGTGCCGACGGTCGCCGGGGCGCCGCCGAAGGCGACGGTGGCGCCCGGCGCGAAGCCGGCGCCGGTGAGCGTCACGGCGGCGCCGCCGAGCGTGGAGCCGACGGCGGGGGCGACGCCGGAGAGCGCGGGCGGCGGCGAGACGTAGGTGAAGGCGGCCGGCAGCGTGGCGGCCTGCGCGTCGGGGTTCACCACGGCCACGTCGACCGGCCCGGCGGCGTGGGCCGGCGCGGTGACGGTGAGGGCGGTGGGCGAGCTGGAGAGGACCGTGGCGGCGGCGCCGCCGAAGGTGACGGCCGCCCCCGCCTGGAAGCCGGCGCCGGAGAGCGCGACCGTGACGCCGCCGGCGACGCCGCCCGAGGCGGGCGCCACGCCGGAGAGGACGGGGGGCAGCGCGGCCGCGGCGGCGTAGGTGAAGGCGGCCGGGAGCGTGGCGGCCTGGCCGTCCGGGTTGGCGACGGTCACGGTCACGGCGCCCGGCGCGTGGGCCGGGGTGATCACGTCGAGGCGGGTCGGCGTGGAGGCGGCCACGGTGGCCGCCAGGCCGTCGAGGTGGACGGTGGCCCCCGCGGCGAAGCCGGTGCCGGAGAGGACGAGCGCGGTGCCGCCGGCCGGGTCGCCCGAGGTGGGCAGGACCGAGCCGAGCGTGGGGGCGGGCGCGGCGGCGGCGCCGGCGCAGCGGCAGCCGGCGGTGGCCAGGTAGGAGGTGGCGAAGGCCGGGTAGCGGCTGGTGGCGTAGCGCGGGTCGGAGCCGACGAGCGCATTGAGCGCGGCGAGCGCGGCGCAGGCGTCGGCCGGGGCCGGGCCGGCGCCGCCGGTGCAGGCCAGGGGCGTCTCGTTGGCGTAGGTCTTGGCCAGGTAGTAGAGCGCGTTGTCGGCGTAGACGTCCGGCACGGGCACGGCGTGGAAGTCGGCGACCGCCGCCTGCAGCTCGGCCGGATCCCGCGGCGCGCCGGCCGGCACGACGTCGAAGGCGAGGGCGTACTCCACCTTGCCGCGCCAGTAGTGGGCGGCGGCGAGGAAGGTGCTGCCGGGCGTCGCGATCACCTTCGAGAGCGCGGCGGCGGCGGCGTCCAGCTTGGTGACGCGTTCGGCCGTGCTGGCGGTGGTGTCGACCGGCTCCATGAACAGCGCGACGCCCCCGTAGTATCGGGCGTTCACGACGTAGGGGCTCCTGGGGAAGGCGATCTCGACCTTGGCCAGCTCGGCCTCGGCCGTCTGGAAGTCGGACTGGGCGGCCAGGAAATCAGGGCTGCCGGGCAGCGGCGCCGGGATCTTGTTGGCGAGCGGGAAGCCCTGCTCGAACCAGGTGCGCCCCACGTAGAACTGCGCGTTGTCGGCGAAGGTGCCGGCTGGCGCCAGCGAGAGCGAGCGGACGAAGTCCTGCCGCGCCGCCTCGAAGCTGTCCTGCGCGGGCACGGCCTGGGCCAGGTGGAAGCGCGAGCGCCCCTCGAAGTAGGCGGCGCCGGAGCCGAAGGCCGAGGCCGGCCAGGCCTTGGCGAAGGCGTCGAGCCGCTTCAGCGCGTCGGCGAAGCCGGCCAGCGCCGTGGCGAGATCGGCCGGCTGCTGCGAGGCGTCGGCCGTGATCTTGTCGATGACCGCCGCCTCGTAGCTGCAGCGCCCGCCGAGCCAGCTCGCCTGCTCGAGGCGGATGGAGCCGGGCACGTCGACGGCCAGCTGGTCGAAGCCGCTGCGCGCCGCGACGAACTCGGCCCGCGCCGCGGCGTGCTTGGCCGCCTCGAGCGCGAGGTCGCCGGCCTTGCCGGCGGCGACCGCGGCCGTGACGAGCTGCGTGCCGGCGTCGAAGTGATCGAGCGACTGCTTGAAGAGCGTGTCGCCGGGGCGGGCCGGGTCGATGGGCGGCGGGCCGCCTGGGGTTCCGCCCTTGCCCCCCGCGCAGGCGCCGAGCAGCAGCAGGGCGAGGAGGAGGAGGCGGCGGATCTGGCGGGCGGCGAAGAGGGCGGCGAGTAGCGCGGTCATGGGATACCTCGCGCGGATGACCCGCGAGCCGCGCCAGCCGTGCCACGCGAAGCCCGACGCCGCGTCCGCGCCTTCCCTGGCGCCGCGCGCCAGTCCCCGGGTGGGGGCGCGCGTCGTCGAGGCGCCCGACCCGGGGCCACCCGGACGGAGGGTGCGGCGGCCGGCAGGCTACCGGCGGGCCCAGTGGAGCCGGATCTCGCGCCGCCAGCGGGCGCCGCCGTGGGCCACCGCGAGCGCCCGCGCCTCCTCGAGCAGCGCCGCCAGCGCGGGCGGCCCGAGCGCCGGCCCGACGAGCGAGATCGACCGGAGCACCCCCTCCAGCGCCTCCGGGCCGAGCGCCACCTCGTCGTCGAACCGCTCCTCGGCCACCGCCGCGCCCGGCGCCGCCGCGGCGAAGAAGCGGTCGAGCGGCAGCGGGGCGGGGCGCGCCTTGGGGTTGGCCCGGGCGATCAGGGCGGCGAGCGCGACGAGGAAGGGCGTGGCGGCGAGCCGAGGCTCGACCACCGCCGCCGCGCCGCCGGGGCGGAGCAGCCGGGCCACCTCGCGCCCGCCCCGCTCCGGCTCGATCGGAAAAACTCGTCATCAAGGAAGTCGTCCACGAAAAATTGCCCGACCTGCGCGTCGTGAAAGA
>DASTGK010000067.1:0-7120 GCA_035719085.1 Anaeromyxobacteraceae bacterium | reverse complement strand
TCGCGGCCGCCTCGCGCGAGCAGTCGCTCGGTCCTCGGGGCGGGAGGCGCCGCCCAGCGCCGCCAGCGCCTCGGCCGCCTTGCCGGCCTCGAGGAGCGCGCCGGCGCCGGCCGGGGGCCCGCTCAGCGCCGGGGTGAGGTCGGGCGCCCCCGGGGTGGAGGCAGGCGCGGCCAGGGCCAGCGCCAGGAGGAGCACGGTCATCGCGGTCGAGGGTGCGCCCCGGGGCGGCGCCCGGTCAAGTCGGCGCCTGGCGGCACTAGCGCGCCCGGGGCCGAACGCGGGTAGGATCGTCGGCGCGTGGACATCCGCACCCAGGCCGCCCTGCTCGCCGCCATCGTGACGCTCGCCCTGTCGGTGGCGTCCCTGCTGCGCGACAACCGGACGCGCGTCTTCACCCTCTTCTCCATCTTCGCCTTCGACCTCTTCCTCTTCTCGCTGGCGCTCTTCTTCCTGCGCTGGGAGGAGTCGTTCGGCGAGGTCTGGTGGGACCGGCTCGCGGTGGTCGCCGGCGCGCTGGTGCCGGCCGCCAGCCTGGCCTTCTTCCTCGAGTTCCTCGGCGTGGCGCGCCGCCCGGCCCGCCGCGCCCGCAACGCCATGCTGGCCGGCTCGCTCTCCGGCCTGGCGGTGGCCGTCTCGCCGCTCGTCTACCTGAAGCCGGCCAAGCTGCTCGTGGCCGCCTACGTCATCTTCGGCCTGGCGGTGGTCCTCTCGGTGCTCTGGAACCGGATGCGGGCCGCCGCCACCCGCGTCGAGCGGGCGCGGCTGCGCTACCTGTTCATGGGCGCGCTCGTGGCCATGGCGCTCTCCACCTTCGACATGCTGCCCCGCTTCGGCCTGCCCTACCCGGCCGAGGGGCTCGGCTCCATCACCCTCACCATCTTCATGTTCTTCCTGTCGCAGACGCTGCAGCGCCACCGCCTGCTCGACCTGCACGAGTTCCTCGGGAAGATCGTGGTGGTGACGGCGCTCGGCCTGGTGCTGGTGGCGGTCTACGGCGGGCTCGTCTCCTGGGTGGGCGAGCGGCGCGAGCTCTTCTACTTCAACACCGTCGTCGCCTCGTTCGTGATCCTGTCGCTCTTCGAGCCCATGCGCGAGCGGGTCGAGGAGTGGGTGGTGGCCACCCTCTTCCACGAACGGTACGAGCTGGTGCGGCGGCTCGAGGCGCTGCGCGACCGCAGCGGCAGCGTCATCGACCCGGCGGAGCTGGCGCAGGTGGTGCTCGACGGCCTGGTCGAGACCCGCCGCGTCACCCACGCCTCGCTCTGGCTGCTCGCCGAGGAGCGGCCCGGCTACCGGCCCATCGACTTCCGCGGCCCGGCGCCTGCCCCCTTCCTCGAGCCGGCGGCGGCGCGGGCGCTCCACGCCGCCACCGCCAGCGGCCAGAAGGCGGTGCTCCTCGAGAACCTCGACCGGCGCATGGCCGAGCTGCGGCGCCTGCTGCCGCCCACCCCCGACGCGCCCGAGGCCCGCACCCGCGGCGGCACGGCCGCGGTGGCCGCCGAGCTCAGGCGGCTCGGCGACGCCCGCGCCGTCATGACGCTCATGAAGGCCGGCATCTGCATGCCGCTCACGGCGGGCGAGCGGGCCGTCGGCTTCCTCGCCTGCTGGGACGAGCGGGTGCCCGAGGCCTTCGCCTCCGACGAGATCGCCGCCCTGCTCGAGCTGGCCGACCGCTGCGCCCTCGTCATCGAGAACTCGAAGCTCTACCAGCAGATGAAGGAGCGCGACCGGCTGGCGGCCCTGGGCGAGATGTCGGCCGGCCTGGCCCACGAGATCCGCAACCCGCTCGCCGCCATCAAGGGGGCCATCCAGTACCTCGACCCGAAGAAGCTGCCCGAGGACGACCGCGAGTTCCTCGAGATCATGGTGGACGAGGTGAACCGGCTGAACGGGGTCGTCACCCAGTTCCTCGACTACTCGCGCCCCCTCAAGCCGTCGATGGCACCGGCCGACGTGAACGACGTGCTCACCCGCACCTTCCGGCTGCTGGCGCCGGCCTGGCCGTCCTCCATCGAGCTGCACGTCGAGCTGGCGCCCCGCCTGCCGCGCGTGCTCTGCGACGCCGAGCAGCTCAAGCAGGTCTTCATCAACCTGGCCCAGAACGGCTTCCAGGCCATGCCGCGCGGCGGCCGGCTGGCCGTCACCACCAGCGTGACGCGCGACGACCTGGCCTTCTGGCGCGAGGGGGCGCGGCGGCCCGACCAGGTGGAGATCCGCTTCAAGGACGCCGGCCCCGGCATCCCCGACGAGGCGCGCGAGCGGATCTTCGTCCCCTTCTACACCACCAAGGAGAAGGGCACCGGCCTCGGCCTCGCCATCTGCCAGCGCATCGTCAAGGCGCACCAGGGGACCATCGTGGTCCGCTCGCCGCCCGGCGAGGGGGCCGAGTTCATCATCTCCCTGCCCGGCCTGCGGGAGGAGCGGCCCGAGGCGGAGCGGCGCCGCGACGGCCCCGAGGCGGAGGAGGCGCGGCAGCGGCGGCGGGCCCGGGCCGAGGCGCGGCTGCGCAAGCGCAAGCGGCGCCGGGCCTGAGGCACGGCGGGTCGCCCCGCCGGCACGTCGCCGCCGCGGCGGTTCCGTGCTACCACTCCCACCGTGGCGCACGTCCTCATCGTCGACGACGAGATGAACATCCGCCGCGTGCTCGCGGCGATGCTGAAGCGCGACGGGTACGAGGTCACCACCGCCGCCGACGGCGAGCAGGCGCTGGCGGTCCTGCAGAAGACGCCGGTCCACGTGGTGGTCACCGACCTGGTCATGCCCAAGGTCGGCGGCATGGAGCTCCTGCGCAAGGTCTCCGCCGACTACCCGGACGTGCCGGTCATCCTCATCACCGCCCACGGCTCGGTCGACAGCGCCGTGGCCGCGCTCAAGGCCGGCGCCTTCGACTACGTCACCAAGCCCTTCGAGCAGGAGGAGCTGCGCAAGGTCATCGCCAAGGCGGCGCGGGCCCACGACCTCGAGCGCCAGAACGTCCACGAGGGCTCGGGCGAGGCCGACCGGCCGCCGCTCGTCGGCGAGTCGCCGGCCATGCGGGCCGTCTACGACATGGTGGCGCGGGTCGCCGACTCGCCCTCCACCGTGCTCATCACCGGCGAGAGCGGCACCGGCAAGGAGCTCGTCGCCAAGGCGCTGCACCGCGGCTCTTCGCGCCGCGACAAGCCGCTCATCAAGGTCAACTGCGCCGCCATCCCCAAGGACCTCGTCGAGTCGGAGCTCTTCGGCTACGAGAAGGGGGCCTTCACCGGCGCGGTCGGCTCCAAGCCGGGCCGCTTCGAGCTGGCCGACGGCGGCACGCTCTTCCTCGACGAGATCGGCGAGATCCCGGTCGAGATCCAGGTGAAGCTGCTGCGCGCCCTGCAGGAGTCGGAGTTCGAGCGGGTGGGCGGCATCAAGACGCTCGAGGTGGACGTCCGGCTCATCGCCGCCACCAACCGCGACCTCAAGGCGCTCATCGCCGACGGCCGCTTCCGCGAGGACCTCTACTACCGCCTGGCGGTGGTCCCCATCGCCCTGCCCCCGCTGCGCGATCGGCGCGAGGACATCCCGCACCTGGTGCGCCACTTCATCGAGAAGTACGACCGGCGGCTCGGCAAGAAGGTCGAGGGGATCGAGGACGAGGCGCTGCAGCTGCTCATGGGCTACGCCTGGCCCGGCAACATCCGCGAGCTCGAGAACCTGATGGAGCGCTCGGTGCTCTTCGCCGACGGGCCGCTCATCGAGGCCGCGGCGCTGCCCGACGCCCTGCGCGAGCGCGGCGCCGCCACTCCGCAGCCCATCGCCGCGGTCGGCGCGCTCGGCGCCATCGCCGCCCCCTCCGGCGCCTCGATGAAGGAGATCGTGCGCCAGGCGCAGGCCGAGTTGGAGAAGGAGCTCATCACCCGGGCGCTGGAGGAGACGGGCGGCAACGTCACCCGCGCCGCCAAGCGGCTCCAGATCAGCCGCAAGTCGCTGCAGGTGAAGATGAAGGAGCTCGGCCTGCGCGACGCCGAGAACGGCGCCGGCGACGAGTGATCCACGGTCGCACACCGCGCGTGCGCCGTCGCCTTGACCACCCCCGGACCCGCTGTTAGCGTCGCCCGACCCCTCGGGAGGAGCGCACATGGGCCGGTTCGTCGGCGTCGTCTCCGTGATCACGCTGCTCGCCGCCGCGCCCGCGAGCGCGGCCGAGCTGACCCGCGTCGCGACGAGCGGCGACCCGAACAACCCGTTCGACCTCGACTTCTCAATCCGCTGGGAGCGGCTCCAGAAGCGCGCCACCATCTCCAAGGAGGTGACCCAGGCCGGCGCCGGGTCGCTCGCCGAGGTGATCGACACCAACCTGCTCCGCGTCAGCGACGTGACCAACGTCGTGGTGCCGCGGGTGGCGGTCGGGCTCTACCAGGACCTCGAGCTCCACCTCGAGATCCCCTACTACCTGGCCCGCGAGGACGGCTGGCGCTACGGGCTCGGGCCCGACGGCCTGCCGGTCGACCAGGCCCCCATCTCCGGCAACACCATCCAGCCGGACGGCGGCGCCTGCGCCGGCCCCTGCCCGCTCTTCCCGGTCGGCGGCGGCACCACCGTCTTCCAGGGCGGGGTGGCGGGCGACGTGAAGGCCGGCCTCACCTGGGGCATCTTCTCGGACCGGCGCGACGACACCAAGCCGTTCTGGCTCGTCGGCCTCGACGTCACCTTCCCCTCGGCCAAGCGCTACGACCCGGCCAAGGGGCGCGACGCGAGCTGGCTCTCCCCCTACTCCAGCTCCTCCACCACCGGGCCGGTCGGGCAGAAGGCCTGGAAGTACGACTTCTACACCGCCCTGTCGCGCCGCATGGGCATCCTCGACCCGTACTTCAAGGCCCACCTGACGGCGATGTCCAAGTCGTCGTCCACCTACTCCAACTGCGACGAGGTGGCCTTCGCCGCGAGCCAGGGCCAGGCCAGCGCGACCGCGGTCGCCAACTGCGCCCTGCCGCAGTGGAAGGACAAGGCCGGCGCGCGCCTGCCCTACCTGGCCGGCCTCACCTTCGGCACCGAGATCGTGCCGTTCGAGGACGCCGCCGCCGGGCAGAAGGTGGTCATCGACCTGCGCGCCAGCGCCGACTACACCTCCTCCGCCCGCTGGTACAACGAGCTGACCGACGCCACCGGCAAGCTGCTCCAGACCGACAGCTACGTGACCATCCTCGGGACGCTGGGCGTGCTCTTCCGCGCCTCCGAGTACGTGGCGGTCCAGGGGAGCGCCTCGCTCGGCACCGTCTCGTCCCACCTCATCACCGGCGAGGCGCTCGGCGCCAACGGCGGCGCCGATCAGAACCCGAACTACGACTGGCGCTGGGACGCGCCGGGCCGGCGCTTCCGGGTGGGCGACGTGAGCCTCTTCAACCTGCAGGCGACCTTCATCCTGCAGTTCTAGGAGGCGCCGGGCGGCCCCTTCTTCAGCCGCTCGATGGCGTCGTAGACGTCGGCCCGCCTGAGGCCGCGCGCCCGGGCCACGTCGCGCGCCAGGCCGCTCGGCGGCTCGCCCGCGGCCAGCCGGCGGCGCAGCTCCTCCTCGAGCGGCTCCTCGGCCGCCGGGGGCGGCGCCGCCGCGGCGCCCGCCACCACGATGGTCACCTCGCCCTTCACCTCGCCGGAGAGCCGCGCCGCGAGCTCGGTGAGCCGCCCGCGCAGCAGCTCCTCGTGGAGCTTGGTGAGCTCGCGCCCGACCGCCGCCGGCCGGTCGCCGAGCGCCTCGGCCAGGTCGGCCAGCGTGGCGGCCGTCCGGTTGCCCGCCTCGTAGAGGACGAGCGTGGCCGGCAGCCCGGCCAGGAAGCCGAGCTGCTCGGCCCGGCCGCCGCCCTTGCGGGGCAGGAAGCCGGCGAAGAAGAACCGGTCGGCCGGGAGGCCGGAGGCCGAGAGGGCCGTCAGCGCCGCCGACGGGCCTGGGACGGGCACCACGCGCGCGCCGCAGGCCCAGGCCGCCTCGACGAGCGCCGCCCCGGGATCGGACACGCCCGGCGTGCCGGCGTCGGTGCAGAGCGCCACCGCCTGCCCCGCCTCGAGCCGCGACACCACCGCCTGCACCCGCCCGCGCTCGTCGAAGGCCGGCAGCGACAGCATGGTGGGCGCGCTCGCGCCCAGGTGGGCGTAGAGCCGCGCCGTCCGGCGGGTGTCCTCGGCGGCCACGGCGTCCACCGCCCGCAGCACCTCGGCGGCGCGCGGCGAGAGGTCGCCCAGGTTGCCGATGGGCGTCGCCACGACGTAGAGCGTCCCGCGCCCGCCGCCGGCCGTGCCCTCCGCCGTCACGGCGTCGGCTGCCCGTGCGCGTCGAAGGCGTCGCGCACCAGCGTGAAGGCCGGCCCGTCGGGCCCCAGCACCACGGCCACCACGTCGAAGCGGAGCGCGGCGTCGAGCTGGCCGTTCCGCCAGGCCCAGTCGGTGGCGGCCGCCACGACGCGCCGCGCCTTCACCGGCGTGACCGTCTCGAGCGGCGAGCCGTGCTCGGCGCCGGACCGGGCGCGGACCTCCACGAAGCAGACGTGCTCGCCCTCGCGGCAGACGAGGTCCACCTCCCCGCGGCGGGTGGAGTAGTTGCGCTCCAGCACCTCGTAGCCCTGGGCCACGAGCCAGGCCTCGGCGAGGGCCTCGCCCTCGCGCCCGAGGCCGCGCCGGTCGGCGGCGGGTGGGGTCGCCGGGCCGCTCACGCGCGGTGGTCCGCGGCCTCGCGGAAGGCCGGATCGGTGGTGGCGTGGATGACCTGCCCGCCCTTGGCGAGCTGCTTCAGCAGCCGGCCGGCGGCGCGCCGCACGCCGTCGGAGAGGCCGCCGAACGGGTCCTCCAGCACCGCCACCCCCTTGGTCGAGGCGAGCGCCTGCTCGAGGAGCGCCAGCTTCAGGGCCACGTAGACCAGGTCCCGGTCGGCCGGCGTCAGGGTCATGGCCGGCGTGGGCCGGCCGCCGCTGACCGCCTGCACGTTCCCCCGGTCGTCGGCGGCGACGCCCGAGATCCGGTTGACGGTCAGCGCGGCGATGGCCTGGGAGGCCTTCTGCCCCACGGCGCGGGCCACCGAGGCCGGGCTCCCGCCCAGCTCGGCCGCGGCCCGCTCCAGGAGGGCGCGCAGCGGCTCGCTCCCGGTGACCGGCGCCGCGAGGCGCGG
>DASTGK010000066.1:0-6068 GCA_035719085.1 Anaeromyxobacteraceae bacterium | reverse complement strand
CCAGCTTCGCCATCCGCTCCATCAGCCACGCCACCTTCGCCTCCAGGTCGGCGATGCGCTGGTCGCGCGGGTCGATGGCGGGCGGCACATCGAGGTTAGATCACGCCGATCGGCCGCTGTCGATCCTGTGAACGGTTACGTGCGGCGAAGCCGGTCCCTACCCGAGGCAAAGCGCAGCGGTCAGGTGTAGGTGCGCCTTCGTCGGTAAAGCGTAGACTCTCCGTGATACGCTGAGGTCTGATCGACCCTCGTCGCGCCGGCCCGGCCGGGCCCAGGTCCCCAGGAGCACCTCATGCGGCTCGTGTACTACGCGCTGACCCTTCTGTTCGGCCTCCTGGGAGTCCTCGGGATGCTGCGTTCTCTGGAGCGACTGGCAACCGGCGAGGGCGTGATGCCGGTCCAGGTGATCTTCGGCGTCGGGGGGCTGCTCCTCGCGAGGACCTACCTCCTGAAGGCGCGCAAGGCGCGGGCGAGTCCAGCGCCCCACGGACCGGCCTGAGGTAGCTCGCCGAGACAGCGCCTGGCCCGTACCGCTCCGCGCCGTCCACTGCGTCGCCGCGCCGCGCACACCTCGTCCCACACGCTCCGGGTGAAATGTCGCTGTCCGTGAACCACGCGACGTGCTAGCGGTCGGAGGGTCCGCGCCAGCGGCCAGCCCGGCCGCGGTGGATCGGGGGTCTCACCATGAGCGAGCTTGCCTCGGTGCCGGCGCTGCTGGACGCTTCTCCCTCCGCGCCTGCGCCGCAGCCGCAGCGCCTGCCGATCCGGTTCACCGGACAGGGCGGCGAGTACTTCCGGATCTGGATCGTGAACGTGCTGCTCACGCTCCTGACGCTCGGGATCTGGTCGGCGTGGGCGAAGGTCCGGACGACGCGCTACTTCTGCAGCAACACGCAGCTCGGCGGCGCCGCGTTCCAGTACCACGGGAACCCCGCCGCGATCCTGCGGGGCCGGCTCCTCGCCGCCGCCATCTTCATCACCTACTCGGTCGCCGGCCGCGTCTCGGTGAGCGCGGGGCTGGTGGCCGGCGTCGCGCTCACGCTGCTCAGCCCCTGGCTCTTCTACACGTCGATGCGGTTCAAGCTGGCGAACACGAGCTGGCGCGGGCTGCGCTTCGGCTTCGAGTCCACAGCGCGGGAGGCCTACGCCGCGCTGGCGCCGGCGGTCGTCGTCGGCGTCATCCTCTTCGCCGCCCTCGCGAGGTTCCAGCGCGTCGGGGCCGGGGAGCAGCCCAACCCCGCGCCGGTCCTGCTCGCCGAGCTCCTGGTCTTCGCGCTGGCGCCGTGGCTCCACGCGCGGGTCAAGGCCTACCAGCACGGGCGCGCCCGGTACGGCGCGCTCGCCTTCCGCTTCGAGCCGTCCACCGGCGCCTTCTACGGCCTGTACGGCAAGACGTTCCTCGTCGCGCTGCCCTTCGGGATCCTGGCCGGCGCCGGGGTGACCGCGGTCGTGGTCGCCACGCGGAGCTGGGAGGGCGGGCCCGCGGCGGCGAAGGCGGCGCTCGTCCCGACGCTGGCGGTGGTCTACACCGTCATGACGCTGGCCTACGTCGTCGCCGGCGGCTTCCTCGCGGCGCGGCTCCAGCGGCTCGTCTGGACGAGGACCCACGCGGGCCCGGTGCGCTTCACGACGACCGTGCGGGCGCGCGGCCTGGTGCGGCTCTGGCTCGTGAACGGCCTCCTCACGCTCCTCACGCTCGGCCTCTACTGGCCCTGGGCCGCCGTGGCCATCGCGCGCTACCGGCTGGAGTCCACCACGGTCGAGGCGGGCGCGCCGCTCGAGACGATCGCCGCGGGCAGCCTGGCCCCGGAGCGCTCCACCACGGGCGAAGGGGCCGTCGACTTCTTCGGGTGGGACATCGGGCTGTGAGCGAGGCCGCCCTCGAGGGGCTGCTCTTCGATGGGCGGAGCGCCGCCTCGACGCCGGTCCGGCTGACGATCGCGGACGGGGCGATCCGGGTCTCGTCGGCCGACGGCGCGCTCCTGCTCGAGGGGCCGCTGGCCCGGCTGCGCGTCACCGAGGCGGTGGGCTCGGCGCCGCGGCAGATCGAGCTCCCCGGAGGCGCGGTGGTCGAGGTCTCCGAGGGCGGCGCCCTCACGGCGGCGCTCGCGGCCGCTGGGCATCGCGCCGGGCTCGTCCAGCGGCTCGAGGCGCGCTGGCCGGCGGCGCTCGCGGCGCTCGTCACGTGCGTGGGCGTCCTCGCGGCGGCCTACGTGTACGGCCTCCCCGCCGCCGCGGCCTGGGTGGCGCGGTCGCTCCCGGCGAGCGCGGAGCAGCGGCTCGGGGACGGCGTGCTCGAGGTGCTCGACGGCCACTTCCTCCAGCCGACCGCGCTCCCGGAGGCGGAGCAGCGCGCCGTGGAGGCCCGCGTGGCCGAGGCGGCCAGGCTCGGGGCAGCCGGGGTGACCTACCGCCTCCTGTTCCGCTCGGCGCGGTTCGGGGCGGGCGTGAACGCGTTCGCGCTGCCCGGCGGGACGGTCGTCCTGCTCGACGGGATCGTCCACGGCACCGCGGGGGACGACCGGCTGGTGGCGGTGGTCGGCCACGAGCTCGGCCACCAGCGGCGGCGCCACTCGGTGCAGTCGCTCCTCAAGAGCGCCGGCGTGGGCGCGGTCGCGAGCCTCCTCTGGGGCGACTTCTCCGGGCAGGCCGCCGCGATCCCGGCCGCGATGGCGATGTTCGACTACTCGCGCGACGCCGAGCGCGAGGCCGACGAGGACGCGGTCCGCTTCCTGCGGGGCGCGGGCCGGTCGGCGCAGCCGATGGTGGACGCGCTCTGCCTGCTCCAGTCGGTGGAGCGGGAGGAGGGCCTGGGCGGCCTCCCCAAGATCTTCTCCACGCACCCGAAGATCGCCGAGCGGATCTCCCACGTGCGCGAGGTCGGCGGGCTCGCGGACCCCGGCGCGCTCTGCCCGGCCCAGGCCCCGGCGCCCGTGCCCGAGCCGCGCGGCGCGACGTGCGATGACGACGACGAAGAGGAGGAAGGGGAGGGGGAGGGCGGCGCCCCGGCTCGGGCTGGCGCGACGGCGCCGACCGGCGCGAGGTATACCCGGTCGACCCGGTGACCGGACGAGGGACCCTGATGGCCTATTTCTCGAAACGCCTGCCGCACGTCCTCGCGCGCCACGACCTCGTGCTCCTCCTCGCGCCGACCTACGCGGCTGCCCGAGGCGTGGATCACGAGGAAGCGACCGAGCGCCTCGCCCGTGCCCTGGCTTCTCCCCCCGCGCTGGACGACCTGTACCGCGGGTTCTCTGCCGCGCTCGCGGCGGCGCAGGGCGCGCGGACGGGCGAGGACGCGCTCATGGACAAGCTGTCGGCCGGGCTCCAGGCCAGGCGGAAGTACGCGAAGCCCGCCGACGCGACGCCCGCGATCTCGGCGGCGCTCGTCCGGCTCGACCTCGAGATCGGGCTCGCGCCCGAGTCGATGCGCGACATGCTGGCCTCGCCGCGCGGCGCCGCCCTCCTGGACGAGGGGCTTCGCGCGCTCGCGGCGCACGTGGTGAAGGACCTCTTGAAGTAGCCGGTGGTGCCAGAGACGACGAAGCCCCCGGGTCCAGGGGGCTTCTGAGTGGAGGCGCCGGGAATCGAACCCGGGTCCGAAAGACTTCCGACGTTTGGCCCTACGCGCGTATCCCGGAGAATTTACGTGGGCGGCTGCCTCCGGGCCTGCCACCGCTCACGTCCTCGCCCTTTGATCTCGACCTGGATAAGGCGGCTCGCCTCCCATCCTGGTCCAGCCGGAGCTGTCGTCCGATCCCGTTACCCGGCGCTCACGGGGGGACGCGTGGCCTATTTTTAGGCCGCGAGAGCCATGGGCTCGTTCGCGTGTCTGCTTGGTCGGCTTTTTACGAGGCCTGCTGACCAACCTCGGCGCGCACCAGACGCCTTCCATCCTCCGTCGAAGCCAGTTCGCCCCCATGACGAACTCGGTGAAGCATCTGGAACATACGGCCTTTACGGACATGGTCAAGCCGCCCGGCCCCACCGGCCACCGGGACCCGAAAAAGGCCGTGAAACCGGGGCCGGGCGACGAGCTTCGAAGAGGGGGACCTCACTTCTCCAGCGAGGCCCGGAGGAACCAGCCGTTCTTCTCGAACGCCTCGACGACGGCGGTGAGCAGGTCGACCGTGTCCTGGTCGCCCCGCCGCTCGGCCACGGCGCGCGCGGCGCGCACGCCCTCGAGGTACTGCTCGAAGCGGTCGGCCAGCAGCGCGGCGAGGTCGAGATCCCGCACCGCGTCGGCCGGCAGCTCGTCGAGGCGCGAGCCCCTGGCGACGTGGCGGGCGGTGCCGGGGACGCGGGCGCCGAGCGTGACGGCCCGCTCGGCCACCTCGTCGTTGAAGCCGGCGAGGGCGGTGGCGAAGCCCTCGAAGAGCGGGTGGAAGGCGGCGAAGTGCGCCCCCTTCACGTTCCAGTGGGCCACCTTGATCTGCGAGTGGAGGTCGAGGCCGTCGGCCAGGGCGGCGGCGAGCCCCTCGGCGACCTCGACGCGGGCGCCCTCGGGGAGTCGGCTGGGTGAGCGGTACATGGGTTCTCCTTTCGTGGCCGCGCGCGCGGCGCCGGCCGGGTATGTGTACGAGAGCGAGATTTAGACAACGTCTAAGATACGCGCCAGCGAAAGCGCCGCCCGCCCCACCGGGGCCTCCGGGCGGCGCGGGTCAGCCGCGGCGGGGCGGGGCCCGGCGGCCGCGCAGCACCACCTGGTACTCCTTCACCTCGAGCCCCTGCAGCTTCTCCACCTTGCGCACCTCGAGCGCCTCCCAGGGCACGTCGTGGATGGCGCCGGAGGCCTCGTCGATGAAGTGGTGGTGCGGGGCGACGTGTGGGTCGAAGACGGTCTTCCCCTCGCCCAGCACCAGCTGGCGCAGGAGCCCCTTCTCCACGAAGAGGTTGAGCGTGTTGTACACGGTGGCGCGCGAGATCATCGGCACCCGCCCGCGCACCCGGGCCAGCACCTCGTCGGCGCCGGGGTGGTCCTGGGTGCGGAGCACGTACTCGGCCACGGCCAGCCGCTGGGCGGAGGGCTGGATGCCGTGGTCGCGGAGGAGCTGGGCGATGGGCTCGGCCATGCTCTTGGACTATGTCCAGGAGTGGTCGGTGTCAACGGACGCTTGGGGCGGCCAGTGCCCCAACCCAGGCATCTCGCCTGGGGCGGGGCACTACAGCGCCCGCGCTCCGGTCAGGTGCGGCGCCAGCCAGGCGAGCGCCTTCTCCACCGCGTGCGGCACCGCCGCCGACACCTCGGACGAGAGCCGCTCCACGAAGGAGAAGTCCTTGCCGGCCACGGTGACGAGCAGCCCCTGCGGCGCCCGGCCGAAGGTGGTCCGCGTCAGCCCGAGGATCTCCTCCGGCGTGAGCGCGTGGAGCAGGGCCTCGCGCGCCGTCCTCGCGGCGACGTGGTGCGCGTGGACCTCGCCCGGCGCCCCGGTGACGGTGGCGTCGAGGAAGACCACCGCCTCGGCCCGCGCCGCCGCCTCGGCGTGCTCGGGCAGGAGCTGGATCGCCTCCTCGACGTGCGCCGCGCCGGGCGGCAGCTTGGCCGCGAGCGCGCGCCCGAGCGCCACCCCGACGCCGTCGTCACCGCGGGAGCCGTTGCCGAGCGCGAGGAGCAGGATCACGGGTCACCTCGAGGCGTCCCGGTCAGCGCCCCGAACGGGCCGCGGGCGCTCCAGGTCCTGAGGCCATCCTAGCGGCCGCGAACGTCCGCGACGAGGGCGCTCAGCGCCAGGCCCCCGGCCGGGCGAAGACCTGCACCAGGGGCACCTCGTCGAGGTAGGCGCCGGCCACGGCCCGGGCCGAGCCGAGCGCGCCCCAGGCCTGGTACTCGGCGTCGCGCGAGCCGGAGGTGCGGGCCACCACGGCGAGGTCGGCCTCGGCCGGCGCCGCGGCGTCGGCGAGGTCGCCGCGCAGGAGGCCGGAGCCCCGGTATCGCTCCACCGCGCCGGGCGCCACGCCGATCCAGAGGATGCGCGCGCCGGGGGCGGCGTGGGCCGCAAGGTCGTCGAGCACCGCCACGGCCGCCTCGCCGCCGTCCTGGCGCGGCCAGCCGAGCGCCGCGGCCCCGG
>DASTGK010000065.1:0-5438 GCA_035719085.1 Anaeromyxobacteraceae bacterium | reverse complement strand
GCAGGAGGAGAAGCAGGCCGAGAACTTCCGCAAGATGGTGGTGGCCATGGCCAAGGACATCCGCGTCCTCCTGGTCAAGCTGGCCGACCGCACCCACAACATGCGGACGCTCGACCACATGAAGCCGGAGTCGCAGGAGCGGATCGCGCGGGAGACGATCGACATCTACGCGCCGCTCGCCAACCGGCTCGGCATCCAGTGGGTCAAGACCGAGCTCGAGGAGCTCTCCTTCCGCTACCTGAAGCCGGCCGAGGCCGCCGACCTGGCCGGCAAGATCGCCGCCGTGGCCCGCGAGAAGGAGAAGTTCGTGGCCGAGGTGGTGGGGATCATCCGGCAGAAGCTGGAGGCCCAGGGGCTGACGGCCGACGTCACCGGCCGCGTCAAGCACGCCTACTCGGTCTGGCGCAAGATGCGCCAGCTCGACGTCGACTTCGACCAGATCCAGGACGTCATCGGCTTCCGCGTCATCGTCGACTCGGTGGCCCAGTGCTACGAGTCGCTCGGCGTCATCCACTCGCTCTGGAAGCCGGTGCCGGGCCGCTTCAAGGACTACATCGCCATCCCCAAGCCGAACCGCTACCAGTCGCTCCACACCACGGTGGTGGGGCCGCGCGGCGAGCGGATCGAGGTGCAGATCCGGACGGGCGAGATGCACCGCGTGGCCGAGGAGGGCGTGGCGGCCCACTGGGCCTACAAGGAGGCCGGGCGCGACGGGAAGGGCGGCCAGGAGCTCTCGCGCAAGGACGCGGCCGAGTTCGGCTGGCTGCGCCAGCTCGTCGAGTTCCAGCGCGAGGTGGACGACCCGCGCGAGTTCCTGGAGACCGTCAAGGTCGACCTCTTCTCCGACGAGGTCTTCGCCTTCACGCCCAAGGGCGACCTGAAGGCGCTGCCGCGCGGCTCCACGCCGGTCGACTTCGCCTTCGCCATCCACTCCGAGATCGGCCAGCACTGCGTCGGCGGCAAGGTGAACGGCAAGCTGGTGCCGCTGCGCCACGTCCTCAAGAACGGCGACACGGTCGAGATCATGACCTCGCCGCACGCCCACCCGTCGAAGGACTGGCTCGGGTTCGTGAAGACGAGCCGGGCCCAGGCCCGCATCCGCCAGTACATCCGGCAGGAGGAGCACCGCCGCTCGCTCGAGATCGGCAAGGAGCTGGCCGAGAAGGACCTGCGCAAGTACGGCCTCTCCCTCTCCAGGCTGGAGAAGGGGGGCGACCTGGCCAAGGCCGGCGAGCGGCTCGGCTACCGCACCTCCGACGACCTGCTGGCCGCGGTCGGCTACGGCAAGGTCTCCTCCGCGGCGCTGCTCGGCCAGCTCCTGCCGCACGACGCCCTGGCGGCGCCGCCGCCGCCGGAGGCGCAGCCCTCCCGGCTCACCGAGCTCTTCCGCAAGGTGGCGCGCCGCTCCGCCAGCGGCGTGCGCGTCAACGGCGTCGACGACATGCTGGTGCGCTACGGCAAGTGCTGCAACCCGGTGCCGGGCGACCCCATCGTCGGCTTCATCACCCGCGGCCGCGGCGTCACCGTCCACACCGCCCGCTGCGACAAGGTGCTGGAGAGCTCGGCCGAGCGGCGCGTCGACGTCACCTGGGACGTGAAGGGCGACTTCAAGCGGCCGGTGGCGCTGCGCGTGGTCGGCAGCGACCGGCCCGGGCTCCTGGCCAAGATCTCCAAGGCCTTCGGCGAGGCCGAGGTGAACATCTCGCAGGCGACGGTGAAGACGGTCGGCGACCGGGCCATCTTCGACTTCGAGGTCACCATCGGCGACACCAAGCAGCTCACCGGCATCATGCGGTCCATCGAGCGGATCGACGGCGTCCAGACCGTCAGCCGCACCTAGCGGAGAGCCCCCCCATGCACACCCCCATCGCCAGCGCCGACGCCCCCAAGGCCATCGGCCCGTACAGCCAGGCGGTCGCCGCCCCCGCCACGGCGCGCCTCCTCTTCCTCTCCGGCCAGATCCCGCTCGACCCGCGCACCGGCGAGCTGGTGCGCGGCACCATCGAGGACGAGACCCGCCGCGTCATGGAGAACCTGCGGGCGGTGCTGCAGGCCGGCGGCGCCACCTTCGCCGACGTGGTGCGCACCACCATCTTCCTCGCCGACCTCTCCGACTTCGCCAAGGTGAACGAGGTCTACGGCGGCTACTTCGCGCAGAGCCCGCCGGCGCGCGCCACGGTGCAGGTGGCGGCGCTGCCGCGCGGCGCCCGGGTGGAGATCGATGCCGTCGCCGCGGTCGGCTGACCGGCTCCCCCGCCGGCGCCGGCCCGCCGCCGTTTGACTCGGCCCCACCCCCCGGGTATGTCCGCGCCTTCCGGGCCCCCGGGAGGCGGCCCCGCGGTGGAGCCCATGGATTGGCGAGAGCGATTCCCCGGCGTCGACGAGGCCGACTGGCGCGACTGGCGCTGGCAGCTGCGCCACGCGCTGCGCACCGAGGCCGAGCTCGGCCGGCTCGTCGACCTCACGCCCGAGGAGCGGCGCGGCCTCGCGCTCGGCGGCCTCCGCGCCGGGGTCACGCCCTACTACGCCGCGCTCGCCGACCCGGCCCACCCGGCCTGCCCGGTGCGCCGCCAGGCCAGCCCGCTCCCCGTCGCGCTGGACCGGGCGCCCGGCGACCGGCTCGACCCGACCGGCGAGGAGCCGCACCGGCCGGCGCGCGCGGTGGTGCAGAAGTACCCGGATCGCGTCCTCCTCCTCGTCACCGACACCTGCCCGGTCTACTGCCGCCACTGCACCCGGCGCCGCATCACCGGCGGCGAGGAGGGGGCCTTCGACCGGGCGGCGGTGGAGGAGGGGATCGCGTACGTCCGCGCCCACCCCGAGGTGCGCGACGTCATCGTCTCGGGCGGCGACCCGCTCGTCCTCTCCGACGAGCGGCTCGAGCCGGTGCTCGCGGCGCTGCGCGCCATCCCGCACGTGCGGCTCCTCCGGCTCGCCACCCGCGCCCCGGTGGTCCTGCCCATGCGCGTCGACGCCCGGCTCGCCGCCACGCTGCGCCGGCTGGCGCCGCTCTACGTGGTGACCCACTTCAACCACCCGAAGGAGCTCACCCCCGACGCCCGGGCCGCCTGCGAGCTCCTCGTCGACCACGGCGTGCCGGTGGAGAACCAGTCGGTGCTCCTGCGCGGCCTCAACTCCAGCGCCCGCACGCTCGGCGACCTCTTCGAGACGCTGCTCACCTGGCGCGTCCGCCCCTACTACCTGCACCAGGGCGACCTGGCCGCGGGCACCGCCCACCTGCGCACGCCGCTCGCCGCCGGGGTCGGGCTGCTGCGCCAGCTGCGCGGCCGGCTGAGCGGCCTCGCCATCCCGCACCTGGCCGTGGACCTGCCCGACGGCAGCGGCAAGATCACGCTCGCCCCCGACTACACGGGCCACGGCGGCTTCGAGCGCGGCGAGGGCGGCACCTGGCTCGTGAACCACCGCGGCGAGCGCGTCCTCTACCCGGATCCGCCGTCGTCCGATTGCGACTGCCCCTACGACGCGGTCTACTACGGCGCCGGCGCGTCGCCGGTCACCGGGCCCGCGGGGCGCTGAGGACGAATGATCGAGAAGGTTCTGGGGGTGCTGCTCGCCTTCTGCACGGCCGTCATCTCCGCCATGGGCTACTGGGGCGTGGTGCTGCTCATGGGGATCGAGAGCGCCTGCATCCCGCTGCCGTCCGAGCTCATCATGCCGCTCGCCGGGTACCTCGTGTACAAGGGCGAGTTCAACCTGGAGTGGGCCGCCTTCGCCGGCGCCATGGGCTGCGTGGTCGGCTCCATCCCGGCCTACTACCTCGGGCAGTACGGCGGCCGGCCGGTCATCGAGAAGTACGGGCGCTACGTGCTGCTGTCGCACCGCGAGCTCGACTTCGCCGACCGGCTCTTCGCCCGCTGGGGCCACTGGGTGGTGCTGGCCGGCCGGCTCCTGCCGGTGGTCCGCACCTTCATCGCCTTCCCGGCCGGCGTCTCGCGCATGCCGATGGGCAAGTTCATCGCCTACACCTTCGTCGGCTCCTACCCGTGGTGCTGGGCGCTCGCCTGGGCCGGCATGTGGCTGGGCGAGGCCTGGCACACCGACCCGCGCTTCAAGGCGCTCTACCACCGCTTCGAGGTGGTGGTGGTGGTGGCCGGCGTCGCCGCGGTCGCCTGGTTCGTCTGGCACAAGGTGAAGGAGGCCCGCGCCGCGCGGGCCGGGGGGACCGCCTAGTCCGTGCGCGCCGCCTCCCGCCGCGCCCTCGCCGTCGCGCTCGGCCTGGCCGCGCTCGCGGCGGCGCCGGCCCGCGCCGAGGAGCTGATCCGTGTGGTGGTGGCCGAGGGGCTGCCGCGCGTGGCGCTCTCCGGCCCGGGGCTGGCGCTGCGCGAGCCGGACGAGGACGGGCCGGGGCGCGCCGTCGGCGGGCGGGTGGAGATCGTGCCGGCGCCGGGCGGGCTCTCGGTGGGCGGCGACGCCGTGGGCGGCCCGGCGGTGCTCTCGGCGGCCGGCCCCATCCGGCTCGGCGACCGGCTCCTCGCGGCGGTGGTGCAGGTGGAGCCGGGGCCGGGCGGGCTCACCGTCATCGAGGAGCTGCCGCTCGACGACTACGTGGCCGGCGTCCTCTCCGGCGAGCTGCCGCAGAGCTTCCCGCCCGAGGCGCAGAAGGCGCAGGCGGTGGCCGCCCGCACCTACGCGCTCGTGAAGAAGATCGAGGCCGAGGCCTCCGGGCGCGGCTGGCACCTCGGCGCCAACGTGCTCTCGCAGGTCTACGCCGGCGCCGCGCCCAACCCGGCCGCCCGCGCCGCCGCCGACGCCACCCGCGGCGAGGTGCTGGTCATGGGGAACGAGCCGGTCGAGGCCTTCTTCCACTCGAGCTGCGGCGGCCGCACCGAGCGCGGGCTCGACGCGCTCGGCCGCGACCTGCCGTACCTCGTCTCGGTGAAGTGCGGCCGCTGCAACGCGGCCCCCGGGGCGCGCTGGACGCTCGCCCTCGGCGGCGCCGAGCTGGCCCGGGCCACCGGCCTCCCGGGCAAGGTGACGGCGGTGCGCGTGACCGAGCGGACCGGCTCGGGGCGCGTCGCCCGGGTGGAGCTCGTGGCCGGCGGCCGGGCCGTGCCGCTCACCGCCGCCGACCTGCGCCAGCGGGTCGGCTACGCCAGGCTCCCGTCGCTCGCCTTCGAGGTGAAGGAGCACCGGGGCACCTTCACCTTCACCGGCCGCGGCCAGGGGCACGGCGCCGGGCTCTGCCAGTGGGGCGCCGCCGGCCTGGCGCGCGAGGGGAAGGGCTACCGGGAGATCCTGGCCCACTACTACCCGGGCACCGACGTGGTGAAGATGTACTAGTGCTCCAACCCAGGCATGATGCCGTGACGAGAGCGTCGAGACCGAAGCGAGGCTGGCGCCCGAGGAGGGAGCAGCGCAGGCGTAGCAGCGCTACGTCGAGCAGCGGACCGACGAGGCCGCCTGCCGCAGCGAGAGGA
>DASTGK010000064.1:0-3182 GCA_035719085.1 Anaeromyxobacteraceae bacterium | reverse complement strand
AGGTGGTGCACTTCGCCTTGAGGCCGTTGACGTGCGTGTGGCAGTCGGAGCAGTTGCTGGTGAGCTCGTGGTCGGCGAGCGTGCCGTCCTGCCGGTAGTGCTGCGTGCGGGTGTGGCACACCTGGCAGACGCCGGTGTTGCCCGGGTTGGCCATGCCGCCGGCCACGTAGCCGTTCCGGTTGTAGAAGGTGACGCTGCGCGGCGACTCGGCCTTGGTCAGCGCGGGCGCCGTGATCTGCTGGTTGACGAGGAAGATGTTGGTCGTCGAGTGGGGCGTGTGGCAGTCGCGGCAGGCGAGCGACCAGGAGCCGTAGGTGTTGCTGGTCGTCTCGGACGAGTGGCTCTTGACCGCGTGGCAGTCGGCGCAGAGCTGGCTGGCGTTGTCTCGCACCAGCAGGTTGCCGTCGCCGGTGCCGCTGGCCACGACCGTGATGGGCACCTGGCGCGAGAAGACCGAGCCGCTGGCGTTGGTGGCCTGGACCTGCAGGGTGTAGCTGCCGGTGGCGAGCGCCGGGAAGACGTACTCCCAGACGCCGGCGGTCGCGGTGGTGCCGTAGTTGGCGCTCGGCGTCATCGCGACCGAGGCGGTGTTGTAATAGAGCGTGACGCCGGTGACGTTGCCGGCCGGGCTGGCCACGCGCGCCTGCACCTTGAACCAGGAGCCGACCGTCCCGCTCGTGGGGTTGATGATGGCGACGGCCGGCCGGTTGCTGCCGGCGGCGGTGTCGCCCTCGAGGTTGGAGGGGGGCGCGGTGGTGACGCTCGTCGAGAGCGACCAGGCGCCCCCGCCGGTCGCGTTGAGGGCGCGCACCTGGTACCAGTAGGTGGTGCTGGCCGCCACGGTGCCGTCGGTGCAGGAGGTGGCGGCGATGCCGACGCAGCCCGTCACGTCGGCGAAGGGGCCGGTCGACGAGGCGCCGCGCTGCAGCGTGTAGGTGAGGCCGGTGGTGGTCCCGGAGAGCGTCCAGTTGGCGGTGAGGCTGGTCGAGAGGACGTTGGTGTAGGCGCCGAGCGCGGGCTGGCCGGGCAGCGTGAGGGCGCTCGAGACCCCGGAGGTGGCCGAGCCGGCCGAGTTGGTCGCGACCACCTGGAACCAGGTGGTGGTGTTGGGCGTGAGCCCCGTCACGCCGCAGGTCGTCCCGGCGATCCCGGCGCAGCCGGTGACGTTGGTCCAGGGGCCGGTGCTGCTCGCCCCCTGCTGCAGCGTGTAGGTCGGGGCGGGCGTGCCGGTGGCCGAGGCGGTCCAGGTGGCGGTGAGGCCGCTCTCCGTCACCGCCGAGGGGATGGGCGCGCCGGGGGCGCTCGGCGCCACCGGCAGCGAGTAGTCGACGGTGACCTTCACGTAGTCGAGGCTGGCGGTGACCGCCACGTTCGAGCCACCCTGCACCGCCTGGACGCGGACGACGAACGTTCCGTTGAGGAGCTGGCTCCGCGTGAAGCCGGTGGAGAGCTGCGTCTTCACCGCGATCGGCGTCGGCGCGGTGGCGTCGCTGAGCTGCGTGCCGGCCGCGACGCCCGACACGTAGGACTGCGCGGTGAGCGTCAGGATCGACGCCGTCGTCGAGGCGCCCCAGCCCACCTCGACGGTGACCGAGTTGATCGTGGCGTTCGAGGGGACCGAGCTGTCGAAGCCGAAGCCGCCGAAGTCGGAGCTGACCGTGAGGTTCTTTCCGGGAGCCGCGGTGGCGTAGGTGGTGTCGTCGGCGTAGACCGCCGTCGGGCTGGTCCAGCCGGTCGTCACGACCGCGTTGGTGGTGGGGAAGGCGGAGACCGTGGTCGCGGCCGCCGCGACGGGGGCGAGGAGTCCGAGGGCAGCGAGGAGCGCGAACGAGGCCCGCGTGCGGGTCCAGGTAGCGAGCTGTGGGAATCCCGAGTACATTCCGCCACCTACCCGATCGTGAGACGAACCAGCGCCATGGCTGCAAGGGACACGCCGCTTGCGCCGCGCCCGCAGGAGCGCGGCCGAGCCGGAACGATCGTCTCTTTGTGCCGCCTGGCGGGACCGATCGCCTCGACCGTCCGTCCGGGGGCCTGCGCCCCTGGGTCAAATGCCCCAGGGTGCGGCAATTCACACCGACGGATCACGTCAGACGGCGCCGGCTCCGGCCCCGTCTTCACCATCGGCGAACTTCTCGCGGCATGTCGTCGCACCGGCCGGGGCTGGTCCGCGGCTTCTCGACGCACCCCGGGTCCACCATTACCCACCCGATCCACCGCCGAGGCGCGGGTCCGGCGCCGCCCAGTCCTGCTATCGTCCCGAACGCTCCATGCACCTGCGGCTCCTCCGCGGAGCGCTCCGGCTCCACCCCACCCGGCTCGCGCTCGTCGCCCTCTCCACCGCCATGGGCTGCGGCATCGCCGCGGCGCTGGTGGCGGTGGCGCTGCAGGCCGAGGGGCGGCTGGCGCGGGAGCTGCGCGGCTACGGGGCCAACATCGTGCTGGAGCCGCTCGCCGCGGCGGCGCCGGAGGGGGCGGCGGGGGCGCCGGCCTGGCTCGCCGAGGCCGACCTGCCGCGGCTGCTCACCATCTTCTGGCGCCACAACCTGATCGGGCTCGCCCCGTCGCTCAGCGCGCCGGCCCGCGTCGCCGGCCCGGCCCGCGCCGAGCGGGCGCTCCTCACCGGCCTCTGGTTCGACGTGGCGCTCGAGCGGCCCGGCGGCGAGGGGACGCTGCGCGCCGGCGTGGTCTCGCTCTTCCCGTACTGGGAGCTCGAGGGCCGCTGGCCTGCGGCCGGCGACGCCGACGGCGTGGTGCTCGGGCGGGCGCTGGCCGGGCGGCTCGGGGCCCGCCCGGGCGACGCCGTCGAGGTCGAGGCGGCGGGCGCGCGGCGGACGCTGCGCGTCCTCGGCCTCTTGCGCAGCGGCGGCTTCGAGGAGGAGCAGGCGCTCGTCCACCTGGCCACGGCGCAGGCGCTCCTCGGCCGGCCCGGGGCCGTCTCGCGCGCGCTCGTCTCGGCCGTCACCGTGCCGCTCGACGCCTTCGGCCGGAAGGACCCGGCCGCCATGACGCGGCGCGAGTACGAGAAGTGGTGCTGCACGCCCTACGTGACGAGCGTGGCGCGGCAGGTGGAGGAGGCGATCCCCGGCAGCCGCGCGCGGCCGGTCTGGAGCCTCGCCGAGGCCGAGGCGCGCGTCCTCTCCCGCCTCGACGTGCTCATGACCCTCCTCGCCGTCCTCGCCCTC
>DASTGK010000063.1:0-5371 GCA_035719085.1 Anaeromyxobacteraceae bacterium | reverse complement strand
GGTCCCGTCGCCGGCCCGGCCTACGTCGTCCTCCTCGACCAGACGACGCGCCAGGCGCGCATCACGCGCTACGCCGCCCCCACCTTCCCGCTCGCGTACTCGGTGGCCGGGGTGCCGGCCGGCAGCTGGGTGCTCGGCCTGATCGTCGACGTGAACGACGACGGCGTCTTCGGGCCCGGCGACCTCAACACCCTCTCCAACGGCCCGTCGGGCGGCCCGTTCATCCCGGTGGCCGGCGATCTGACCGCGCAGGACGCCACCTTCACCCGCGCCAACGCCACGGCGAGCGCCATCGTGAGCCACAGCGTCAGCGGGACGAGCGAGGCCTGGGACCTCTACCTGGCCGTCGCCTCGGGCGCGCGCCAGCCGGCCACCGCGACAGCCTCGAGCGGCCCCGACGTGAGCCCGCCGGTCGACCTGGGCGTCGCCACGGACGGCGGCGGCGGCGGCTCCTACGTGCTCACCGCGGCTCGCTCGCTCGGCGCCGTGCCGCCCAGCTTCGGCACCTACCTCCTCGACGTGGGCTACGTCGACGGCGGCGCCGAGCAGCTCTCCGCCTCGGTCTCGGCGGCCAACCTGCTGACGCCGGCCGTGCTCATCTCGCCCACGGGCGGCGCGAGCGCCGCGCCGCAGCCGACCTTCGCCTGGGCCGAGCCGATCCCGGCGCCACCCGCCCCGTACACCTACCGGCTCTCGCTCCGCCAGGCCGGCGGCGGCCGGGTCTGGGAGACCGACGACTTCGCGCCCGCGGCCGCGTGCGCCGGCGCGACCTGCCAGGTGGCCTACGGCTTCGACGGGCGCGCCTCCTGGCCGTCGCTGCCGCCGGGCGACTACCAGTGGGAGCTCTCGGTCCGCGACGCCGCGCAGGACCAGGCCTGGACCAGCGCCGGCTTCCACGTCCCGGTGGACGTCACCGTCTCGCCCACTGCACCCGCGCTCTACCCGGGCGAGAGCACGCTCCTCACGGCGACCGTCACGGGCACCGGCTCGGTGACCTGGGCGACCACCTGCGGCACCGTCACGCCGCGCGCCGACCCGAAGCAGGCCGACTACGTCGCTCCGGCCGCAGGCCCGTGCGCCGTCACGGCGACCAGCACCGAGGAGCCGACCCGCCTTGCCACCGCCACCATCACCGTGAAGCCGGTGAGCATCGCCGTCACGCCGGCCGCGCTCACGCTCGAGGCGGGCCAGGTCCAGGTGCTCACGGCCGCGGTGACGGGCACCGGGTCGGTGACCTGGTCGGCCTCCTGCGGCGCGCTCGCCCCGCTCGCCGACCCGCTGGCGGTGCGCTACACCGCCCCGGCCGCCGGCCCGTGCACCGTGACGGCGACGAGCGATCTGCAGCCCTGGCAGAGCGCGGCCGCCGCCGTGACCGTCACGGCCACCCCGCAGCTCCAACTCGACCCCGTGACGGCGGTGCTCAACCCCGGCCAGACGCAGCCCTTCGTGGCCAAGCTGGGCGGCGCCGTCCAGCCGGCCACCTTCACCGTGGTCGAGCCGTCCGGCGGCGTCATCGGCGCCGACGGGCTCTACGTCGCCCCGGCGGCGGCAGGCCTCTACCACGTGGTCGCCGCCGACGGCTCCGGCCGCACCGCCTCCGCCGTCGTCCAGGTGGTGAGCGCCGCGGCCAGCCCGCAGGCGGTCGTGACCATCACGCCGCCCGCGGCCAGCGTGGTGCAGCAGGGGTCGCTCGGCTTCTCGGCCACCGTGCAGGGCTGCCCCGGCCCAGGCCCGGCCGACCTCTCGGTCAGCTGGACGCTCCGCGAGACCGGCACCACCGGCAGCGTCAACCCGACCAGCCCGAACGCGGCCACCTTCCAGGCCCCCTGGTCGCCCGGCGTCTACCACGTGGTGGCGCGCGCCGCCTGTGACCCGACCAAGACCGCGGTGGCGGCCGTGACCGTCGACCTGCCCACGGTCTCCGGCACGGTGAGCTGGGCCGGCACCGGCACGGGCACCGGCCGGATCTTCGTCGCGCTCGTCACCAGCTGGGGCGAGGTGGTCTCCGGCACCAGCCTCGCCGCCCCCGGCCCCTTCACGCTGCGCGGCGTCCAGCAGACCGGCGCGCTCACGCTCCGGGCCTGGCGCGACACGCTCGGCGTCGAGACGTTCCAGCGCGGGCTGGAGCCCTTCGCCGAGCTCCCGGTCACCGTGCCGGCGGGCGGCAGCCTGAGCGGCGTCACCGTGCCGCTCGCGGACGTCACGCCGCCGGCCCCTCCCGCCCCCTCCTCCGTCAACGCCTTCCCGGGCGACGGCCGCGCCGTGGTCATGGTCCAGCGGGTCCAGGACGCCAGCGGCAACCCCCTCGCCGACGGCTACCACCTGCGCTGCGACACCGTGCCGGCCTCCGGCACGCCGGTCCTCCTGGACGGCACGCTGGCCGACGACCAGGCCTTCATCCTGAAGGGCGCCAACGGCACCACCTGGACCTGCGACGGCTGGGCCACCGCGGCCGGCCAGGCGAGCCCGACCGTCACCAGCGCGCCCTTCACCCTGGGCGCGCCGGTGGGCGGCCAGACCGTCACCGGCACCGTCACCGTCGACGGCCCGGCGCCGGCCGGCCCGCTCTACGTCGTGCTCTTCGACCCGGCGGGCGCCATCTTCACGCAGCGGATCGATGCCCCGGTCTTCCCGGCGACGTTCGCCATCGCCGGCGTGCCCAACGGCGCCTACCAGCTCGGCGCCATCCTCGACCGGGACGACGACGGGGTCCTGTCGCGGACCGACCCGATGAGCTTCCGCGGCGGCGCCAACCCCATCGTCACCGTGACCGGCGCGCCGGTCGCCGGCGCCGACGTGGCGCTCGGCGTCGCCGACGCGCAGGTCATCGCGGCCACCTCCCACTCGACCGGCTCCTGGGGCGAGGCCTACGACCTCGCGGTCGAGGTCCGCAGCGGCGTCAGGGTGCCGCGCCAGGCGGCCGTCGTCGGCGGACCGGGCATCTGGCCCCCGGTCGACCTCGGCATCGAGTCGAACGGTGGCGGCGGCGACACCGACGTGCGGCTGCGCACCCGCTTCTGGCTCGGCGCGGTCCGGCCGGTGGTCGGCGCCACCTACTCGATCGAGGTGACCTGGGACGACGGCACCGTGACCACGCTGCCGGCGACGGTGACCGCCGTGCTCGACCCGCCGACGCCGGTCGCGCCGGTCGATCCGCTCACCCCGGCCATCACGGCCCCGGCCGTGCCGGTCTTCTCCTGGGCCGCGCCGGCCGCGCTGCCGGCCACGCCCTACACCTACTCGGTCTACGTGTACCAGGGCGCGTCCTGGAACCTGTGGGACCTGCCCTCGACGCAGCTCTCGGCCACCTACGGCACCGTGCAGCCCGGCGCGCCGGCGGCCAACCCGCCGACGCTCCCGGCCGGCACCTACCGCTGGGTCGCGGCCATCCAGGACGCCTCCGGCAACTACGCCTCGAGCGAGGCCACGTTCACCGTGAGTCCGTAATCTGGCGGCGGGCGGGGCGGGCCTCCGGGCCGGCCTCGCCCGTCCCCATCCGGGCGCCGGGAACGATCGGCGCCGCCTCACCGAACCAGCCGTCTCCACAGGGCTTTTTCGTGAAGCCCTGCGTCGTGGCCGGCCCTCCGGAGCGCCGTTAGAGACGCCGCGTGCCCCAGGGCGCGCGCCCTCGGGCGAGGTGAGGCCATGGCCAGGAACCCCGGCAGGAAGAGCTTCTACGAGGAGGCGATGGAGACCTTCCATCGCGCCGCCGATCTCATCCACCTGAACCCGCGCGTCAGGCTGGAGATCGAGGAGCCGGACTTCGAGCACATCTTCTACGTCACCATCGAGACGCGCGACCGGTTGGCGCCGCTCGAGCCGGACGAGGCGGCGCCGTTCGCCGACCTGGCGCCGTCCGACGTGAAGGCCGGCGACGCGCTCGAACCGCTCGCCGACGGCAAGTTCATCCTGCACCGCCGGGCGCTCCTCAACGCCGACATCACCATCCGCCAGGGCGTCATCAACATCCCGGGCAAGGGCTTCTTCCGCATCGAGAAGGGCGGGCCCAGGAAGTTCAAGGCCTACCGGATCCAGCACAACCAGGTGCGCGGCCCGTACAAGGGGGGCATCCGCTACCACAAGGACTGCTCGCTCGATCTCTTCAAGACGCTGGCCGCCGACATGACCTGGAAGACGGCCATCGCCGAGGTCCCCTTCGGCGGCGCCAAGGGCGGCATCCGCGTCGATCCCCTCGCCTACTCCAAGGAGGAGATCGAGGCCCTGACGCTCCGCTTCGTCTACAAGCTGAAGAGCCTGATGGGCCCGTTCATCGACATCCCGGCCCCGGACGTCGGGACGAACGGCGAGATCATGGCCTTCATGATGCGCCAGTACACCGACGGCGAGCGGGAGCACCACGCCCTGCGCGGCGTGGTCACCGGCAAGGACGTCCGGATCGGCGGCTCGGAGGGGCGGCTCAAGGCGACCGGACAGGGGGTCGTCTACTGCATCGAGGAGTGGGCGCGCGACGCGGGGTTCGACCTCGCGGGCGCGCGCGTCCTGGTGCAGGGCTTCGGCAACGTCGGGTCGGCCACGGCCGAGATCCTGGCGGCGCAGGGGGCCAAGATCGTCGCCGTGAACGACGCCTTCGGCACCGTCCACGACGACCGCGGGCTCGACGTGGCGGCGCTGGTGCGCCACACCCTCGAGAACCCGGCCAACCTGCGCCGGACGGTGGCCGGCTTCCCGGGCGCGGCGGCCATCTCCAAGGACGACTTCTGGGCCGTCCAGGCCGACATCCTGGTGCCGGCGGCCCTGGGCGAGGAGATCACCGGCCCGGTGGCCGAGAAGCTCACGGTGAGGCTGGTGGCCGAGGGGGCCAACGGGCCGACCACCCGCGAGGGCGACCGGGTGCTGGCCAAGCGGAAGATCGACGTCATCCCCGACATCATCTGCAACGCCGGCGGCGTCACCGTCAGCTACTACGAGTGGCTCCAGAACCAGCGGCTGGAGCGCTGGGCCGAGGCCGAGGTGAACCAGCGGCTGGAGCGGGCCATCAAGTCGAACTACGCCGTCATCCGCGACATCGCCCGCGACACGCCGCGGCGCACCGCGGCCCACGACTCGCGCCGCTTCTGCCTGGGCCGGCCGCTCGACGTGCGCACCGCCGCCATGGTCCTGGCGCTGAAGCGCATCGAGGCCCACTACCTCCTGGAAGGTTTCTCGCAGTAGGTTCCTCACCGCACGGCGAGGCTCGCCTGGTGTCGCAGGCAGCCCCCTCACCCCCAGCCCTCTCCCCCGGTGGGGGAGAGGGAGCCAAGGCTCTGGATCACGTGTCGTCGCCGGTGACCGCGGCGAGGAGCGGCTCGCGGCGGGCCGAGAGGAGGCGCGCCGCCCGCGGCAGCGTGGCCCGGTAGGCGACGAAGCCGGC
>DASTGK010000062.1:0-5687 GCA_035719085.1 Anaeromyxobacteraceae bacterium | reverse complement strand
GCCTGGCTGCGATCGAGCCTACTGGATGGTGAACTCGACGCGGCGGTTCTGCTCGCGGCCTTCCTTGGTCTTGTTGTCGGCCACCGGCTTCTCCTGGCCGAAGCCCTTGGAGTCGAGGCGGCCGGCGTCCACGCCCTTCTTGACCAGGTAGGCCTTCACGGCCTTGGCGCGCTCACCGGAGAGGTACTTGTTGTAGTCGGCGGCGCCCGTGTTGTCGGTGTGCCCCTCGACCAGCACCTTGGTGATCTCCTTGTGCTCCTCGAGGACCTTGGCCACCTCGTCGAGCAGCCCGTACGAGCGCTCCTGGATGGTCGCCTTGTTCACGTCGAAGTAGACCTTCTCGAGGATGTCGATCTTCTTGGTCTCGACGTTGACCCTGGCCTTCGGGGGCGGGCAGCCGTTGTACTCGGCGGTGCCGGGGACGTCCGGGCACTTGTCGAGCCGGTCGGGGATGCCGTCGCCGTCCTTGTCGGTGTCGGGGCAGCCGCCGTTCTCCTTCGGGCCCGGCTCGTTCGGGCACTTGTCGAGGCGGTCCGGCACGCCGTCGCCGTCGGTGTCCTTGTCCGGGCAGCCCTTCAGCTCGGGGATGCCGGCGACCGTCGGGCAGGCGTCGTCCTTGTTCTTGATGCCGTCGCCGTCGTCGTCCAGGTCAGGGCACTGGTCGGGCGTGTGGGTCTGGCCGGCGGCGCAGGGGTCGACCTTCACGACCGGCGGGGGCGGCGGCGGGGGCGGCGGCGGCTTCTTGGCGACGTAGGCGAGGCCGACGACGGCGCGCCACTTCGGCGTGCCCGGCGCCTCGAAGAAGCCGGGGCCGCCGAGGGCGAAGGCCTCCCAGTCGGCCATGGCGTAGCGGACGCCGGCCAGCGTCTCCATGCTCCGCTCGTTCTTGTAGTCGGCGTAGGCGCCGCGGACCGAGAGCTCGCCGCGGAGCTGGCCGGTGGTGGCGACGACCACGCCGCCCTGGGCCTCGGTGGGGAGCGTGCGGCCGTTGCCGATGTTCAGGTCGCGCTCGCGGATGAGGGCGCCGGCCTGCGCGCCGACGACGAACTTCTCGAAGCGGTGGCCGAACTCGACCCGCGGCGTGAAGAGCCACTGCTCGTTGCCGGCCAGGGCCTTCTGGTTGCCGAACGGGATGAGCGCGTCGGCGGCGAGGGCCACGTTGACGGCGCCGTCCGACTGGTTGAGCACCTGCCAGCGGAAGCCGAAGGTCGGCGTTCCCATGCCCGTCTTCTCGACGCGCGGCACGCCGGCGAGCCCCTTGTCGCCGTCCTGCCAGGCGACGAGCGGGAGCCGGAAGTTGAGCTCGAACCGATCGTGCAGGGAGACCGAGGCGCCGAGGTGGGCGGTGACGCGGTTGTCGACGATGTCGCCGACGCGGGTCCGGTCGTAGGGGATGCCGCGGCCGACGACGTCACCGTCGGTCAGGAGCACGAGAGGGCGCTGCTCCCAGTGCCCGGCGAGCGAGAGGCGGGCCTCGCCGGCGGGGCGCGTCTCGCCGGTGCCGATCACCATCGAGCTGACGGCCGACGGATCGAGCGAGAGCCGCTCGAGATCGAACGCCGGGACGACCTGCGCACGGGCCACCGAGGCCGCGAGCAGGAGGGCAGCCACGACGGCTGCCTTGAACGAGTTTCTCATGTGATGTCCTCTCCCACCGGCGAGCGCCGGGCGGTGTTTGAAACGTCGGCCGAGGCATTTCCCCCCTCGGACGTGTCACAGTTGCTGGGGACTTTATATGCCTAAATTGCTCACATGGGCTTTCACCGCAGGGGGGCACCCTTGAGGGGCGCCAGCCTCTCAGTGGCCGACACCGAGGGTCACGAATGACCCAGCGTCACGCCCCCGCCGCGCCCCGGGGGTAGGAGCCGAACAGGTGGAGCTCGTGAACGATCGCCCGTACGCCTTCGAGCGCGGCGGCGCCAGCCGGGTCGGTCCGGTGCCCCTCGAAGTCGATGAAAAAGACGTAGTGCCCGAGGGCCTGCTTGAGCGGCCGGCTCTCGATGCGCGACAGGTTGATGCCGCGCGCCGCGAACTCGCCGAGCACCTCGTAGAGGCCGCCGGGCCGGTCGCGGTCGAGGGTGAAGGCGAAGCTCGTCTTGTCGGCGCCGGTCCGCCCCTCGTCACCCCGGGTCACGAGGACGAAGCGCGTGGTGTTGTCGTCCGAGTCCTGGATCGCCTCGGCGATGACCGCGAGGCCGTGGAGCCTGGCCGCCGCGAGCGAGCCGATGGCCGCGGCGCCCGGCAGCCCCGCGGCCACCTGCCTCGCCGCGTCGGCGGTCGAGTGGGTCGCCTCGAGCGCGGCCCCGGGCAGGCGGCTGCGCAGGAAGGCGGCGCACTGGCCGAAGGGCTGCGGGTGCGAGAGGACGCGCGTCACGTCCTCGAGCCGGGTGCCGGCCGCCGCCAGCAGGTGCTGGCGCACCGGCAGGAGCACCTCCCGCCGGATGTGCAGGCCGGGGCGGTGCACCAGGAGGTCGTTGACGGTGCCGACGGCCCCCTCGAGCGAGTTCTCGATGGGGAGGAGCGCCCCGTCCACCTCGCCGCGCAGCGCCAGCTCGTAGGCCTCGGCGAAGGAGGCGCAGGGCACGGACGCCTCCGGGCCGGCGAGGTCGCAGCGCCCCACCGCCTCCTCGCTGAAGGTGCCGGGTGGGCCGAGGTAGGCGATGCGCATTCCCCAAGATAACACCCTCCCACCCTCTCCCCCACCGGGGGAGAGGGCTGGGGTGAGGGGGCTGCCTCAAGCACGAGTCGAGCCTCGCCGTGCAGCGAAACTCGGGCTGGGGGGAGGGGGCAGCCGGAGTGCGGGTGGCGCTCAGAGCCCAGCTTGCAGCCGCGCCACGAGCGGGACCAGCTCGCCCATCTCGGCCAGCAGGTGGTCGGCGAGCGGCGCCAGCACCTCGCGCGAGGCGGCGCCCCAGAGGACGCCGGCGGTGGCGGTGCCGGCGGCCCGGCCGGCGGCCAGGTCGTGGTTCGAGTCGCCGATCATCACCGCCTCGGCGGCGGTCCGGCCGAGCCGCTCGAGGGCGTGGCGCACCGGCAGCGGGTCGGGCTTGGAGCGCTCCACCGTGTCGGCCGCCACCACCAGGTCGACCTGGTCGCGCAGCCCCACGTGGCGCAGCGTCCGCTCCGCCCCCTGCTCGATCTTGGCGGTGATGATGGCGATGGGGTGGCCCGCGGCCCGAAGCGCCCGCACCGCCTCGGCCGCGCCAGGGAAGAGCCGGGTCATCCGATCGTGCTCGGCGAGCCAGTAGGTCCGGTAGCGGGCGAAGAGCCCGTCGACGTCGGCCGGGTCGCGGGCGAACTCGGCGAGCTGCGCGCGGAGCGGCGTGCCGATGCCGGCGATCCACTCGGCGTCGGTCGGGCAGCGGCCGTAACCCTCGAAGGCGTGCCGGACCGAGGCGAGGATGAAGGGGACGGTGTCGACGAGCGTGCCGTCGAGGTCGAGGAGGACGGCGATGGGGCGGGGCATCGCGGAGAGCTTAGCGCCCCGCGCCCGCCGCCGCCCGATCCGACTGCTGGAACTGGATGTCGCCGATCTGCAGCTGCACCTTCGGCGCCGCCGGGCGGACAGGCCTCGTCGCGCTCCGGGCGGCGGGCGCTGGCGCTGGCGCGGCCACCGGCGCGGGAGCCGCGGGCGGCTCGGCCTTCGGCGCGGACGCCGGCGCCGGGACGGCGGAGGCCACCTGGAGCGGCACCACGGCGGCGCCCGGCTCGGCGGCGCAGCGGAAGCCGGTCAGCTCGAACCGCTCGTCCGGCGCGTTCATGCCGCGGAAGCCGGCGGCGAGGAAGTCCGGCAGGCTGTCGCCCCAGGAGCCGCCGCGCACCACCTTCATGCGGCCGTCGGCGCTGTCGGTCCACTCGCGCACGTTGCCGCCGAGGTCGGAGAGGCCGTCCGGGCTGTCGCCCGACGGGTGGCTGCCCACCGGGCAGGTCTCGTTCCGCTCGCCGGCGCCCAGCTCGCTCCCCTTCCCGTCCCAGCAGGCCCGATCGGCCGGGGCGGCGGCGCCCCACGGGTAGACGGTGCCCCGGGTCTGGCCGCGTGCGGCCCACTCCCACTCGGCCTCGGTCGGGAGGCGCTTGCCGATGGCGCGGCAGAACCGGTCGGCGTCGATCCAGGTGACGCAGTTGACCGGGTGGTCACCCTTCCCCTTGGCGCCGTAGGTCGCGGCCTTGCCGCAGGCCAGCCCCTCGTCCTTGCAGCGGCCGCTCCGGACGCAGGCCGCGTAGCTCGCGACGGTCACCTCGACCCGATCCATGCAGAACGGCGCCAGGTTGGCCGCGGAGCTGCCGTCGGCCAGCCGGAACCGGCCGCCGCCGATCGGCCGCATGCCCTCCGGACAGGCGCCCGCGGCCCTCGCCGCGAGCGGCAGCGCGAGGAGGAGCAGCGGGGCGAGGCGGCGGAGGTGGGGCGTCGGCGAGGCGGAGGTCGTGGTGCGCATCGTGCGGTTCGATCGAGGACGGCCCGGCGGCCGCCCGGATTCACTCTTCGTACATTGCAGGAGTCGGGCCGCGGCGACGCTGGCGCGGTCCGACCGTCGTGGTTGGCTCGTCCGGCGATGCGCCGCCCGGAACGACGAAGGGCCGGACCCCTGGGATTCCTCCCTGGATTCCGGCCCTTCGAAGTGGGCGCTGAAGGTTTCGAACCTTCGACCCCCGCCGTGTGAAGGCGGTGCTCTACCGCTGAGCTAAGCGCCCGGGTGCAACGAGGGCGCGGAGTATGCCGTCGCCCCCATGCCGTGTCAACGCTCTGGCGCGCCGCCGCCGTCCCCGGCCCTCCGGCGGGCCTCGAGCTTCTCCGAGAGCTCGCGCGCCTTGCGCTTCACCCGCGCCAGGCTCTTCGCCAGCTCCTGGTAGTCCTGCCGCCCGGGGATCCCGGCCGCCTTCATCAGCTCGGCCTGCACCGCCTCAAGCCGGTGCAGGCTGCGCTGCGCCAGCCCCACGGCCCGCGCCACCGCCTCCTGCCCGCGCGGATCGGCCATCACCTTGCCCGCCGCCCTGGCGGCGAGCCGCGTCGCCTCTTCGATCAGGGCCGAGAGGCCCGGCGGTCCCTGGCTCATCGTCCACCTCCGCGCTCGTCGGGGAACTCGGTGGCCACCGCCGCGAGGGCCGCGTCGGCCACCGGCCGGTGGGCCGCGCGCCGCAGGAGGGCCTCGAGGTCGCCCTTCACCTTGACCCGGCCGGACAGCGCGGCCTGCACCGGGTCGCCGCCGCGGAGCAGCTCCTTCCAGACCTGGTAGGGCGCGCGCACCACGTAGGCCGGCTCCAGCTCGAGGAGCTCGTCCTCGTCGTGCAGGAAGCGCCACTCGGCGATGCGGCCGCCCGCCTGCCGCCCCCAGACGACGAGGGACCTCGCGAAGCCGGGCGACCGCTCCACCACGAGCGCCAGGTCCGGGCCGAGCCCGCCGATGGCGGCCGGCAGCCCGGGGTGGGCGTTGAGCGCCTCCACGATGGCGCCGATCCAGGCCCTGGTGGCGAACTCCACCGCCCTACCCCCGCTTCAGCCAGCCGAAGAGGCCGCCCCGCCGCTCGGGCGCCGCGCTCTCGGCCTGCGCCTGGGCCGCCTGCTCGCGCGCCCTGGCCGCGTCGGCCAGCGCCGCCTTGAGCGCCTCGGGCGTGTCGCGGGTCGCCAGCTCGAGCTCGGTCATGCCGCGGACCGGGTCGTCGAAGCTCACCTTGAGCAGGCACTCCTC
>DASTGK010000061.1:0-5586 GCA_035719085.1 Anaeromyxobacteraceae bacterium | reverse complement strand
CGGCGTGGAGCAGCCGAAGCGGTACGTCGCGATCTTCTACGTCCTCGCGGCCATCGCGCTGGGGAAGTTCCTCGAGAAGATCTTCGCGCTGATCTTCTCGTACGGGCGCTTCAACGACGCGACCGTCCTCGTGGAGGGCTGGACGGTCTCCACCGTGGCGGGGTTCGCCGTGGCGGCCGCGGTCGCGGTGGTGGTGTGGCGCATCCCCAAGACGCAGACGGTCTCCCTCGAGATCGCCCTGGAGCTGAAGCGCGTCACCTGGCCGAGCCTGCGGGAGACCCGGGCCGCCACCGTGGCCGTGGTGGTGGCCAGCTTCATCGCCGCCATCATCCTGGGGGTCTTCGACTTCATCTGGGGCCGGCTCAGCGCCCTCGTCTACTAGGGCGCGGTCCGGAGCGGGCGGGGTCGACGGGCGCAGAGCGCCAGCCGGGGGGCGGCGGCGCGCCGGCGGAACGGAGATTGGCATGAAGAAGTGGTACGTGGTCCACACCTACTCGGGGTTCGAGAACAAGGTGAAGAAGTCCCTGGAGGAGCGCGTCAAGCAGGAGGCGCTCCAGGACTCCTTCGGCGAGGTTCTGATCCCGATGGAGGTGGTCCAGGAGATGGTCAAGGGTGAGAAGAAGACTTCCAAGCGGAAGTTCTTCCCCGGCTACATCCTGGTCAACATGGAGATGACCGACTCGACCTGGCACCTCGTCAAGGGGACGGCCAAGGTGACCGGGTTCGTCGGCTCCGCCAAGGCGCCCAAGGACGTCCCGAGCATCACGGACGCCGAGGTGCAGCGGCTCACCGCGCAGATCTCCGAGGGCTCGCTCAAGCCGAAGCCCAAGGTCCAGTTCGAGGAGGGCGACCAGGTCCGCGTGACCGACGGCCCGTTCTCGAACTTCAACGGCACCGTCGAGGAAGTGAAGCCCGAGAAGGGCAAGGTCCGGGTGCTGGTCTCCATCTTCGGCCGCGCGACGCCGGTCGAGCTCGACTTCATGCAGGTCGAGAAGACGTAGGCGAGCGGCGCACGAACACCAACGGCGTGGGAGAGCGGTCGCTCGCCTGAACCACGCGAGGAGTGACGATGAAGAAGGTCACGGGGCAGATCAAGCTGCAGCTCCCGGCCGGCAAGGCCAACCCGGCGCCGCCGGTCGGCCCGGCGCTCGGCCAGCACGGCGTCAACATCATGGAGTTCTGCAAGCAGTTCAACGCCGCCACCCAGCCGCAGGCGAAGGAAGGCCTGATCATCCCGGTGATCATCACCGTGTATCAGGACCGCTCCTTCACCTTCGTGCTCAAGACGCCGCCGGCGGCCATTCTCCTCAAGAAGGCGGCCGGGCTGCACACGGAGAAGAAGAAGGGCTCCGGCGCGCACAAGCCCGGCAAGGAGAAGGTCGGGCAGGTGACGAAGAAGCAGGTCGAGCAGATCGCCAAGCTGAAGATGCAGGACATGACGGCGGGCACCCTCGAGGCCGCGATGCGGACCGTCGAGGGGACGGCGCTGTCCATGGGCATCGACATCGTCGGCTGATTAGCCGCCTTCAGCGAGGAACGACCAAAATGGCGAACGGCAAGAAGTTCAAGGCGGCTGCGGCGAAGGTGGATCGGACGAAGCGCTACAAGCTCGACGACGCCCTCAAGCTCGTGAAGGAGACCGCCACCAAGAAGTTCGACGAGACGGTGGACGCGGCCATCAACCTGGGCGTCGACCCGAAGCACGCCGACCAGGTGGTGCGCGGCGCCGTGGTGCTGCCGCACGGCATGGGCAAGGCGGTGCGGCTGGCGGTGTTCGCGAAGGGCGACAAGGCCAAGGAGGCCACCGACGCCGGCGCCGACCTCGTCGGCGCGGAGGACCTGGCCGAGAAGATCCAGGGCGGCTTCATGGACTTCGACAAGGTGCTCGCGACCCCGGACATGATGGGCGTCGTCGGCCGCCTCGGCAAGGTGCTCGGCCCCCGCGGCCTGATGCCGAACCCGAAGGTCGGCACCGTCTCCATGGACATCGCCAAGGCGGTGAAGGAGCAGAAGGCCGGCAAGGTGGAGTTCCGCGTCGAGAAGGCCGGCATCGTCCACGTGCCCTTCGGCAAGGCCTCCTTCGAGCAGCAGAAGCTCAAGGACAACTTCACGGCCATCATGGAGCTCATCTTCAAGGCGAAGCCCCAGACGGCCAAGGGCGTGTACGTGAAGAACGTCACCGTCTCCTGCACCATGGGGCCGGGCATCAAGCTCGACCTCGCCGAGCTCTCGGCGCACCACGCCTAGCGGTTCGAGATTCTCCCCGACCGGGGGAGAGAAGCTTCCCGGCGGCAATATCGCCGCCGGGGTTCCTGGTCCAAGACAGCGGGCCCGCCCGTCCCCGAGTGCGAGAGGTCAAAGGGGAGGGCGGCCAAGCGGATCCGGGAGGATCCGACCCGCCGAGACGGAACCTGCGGAAGACGCAGTGTCCCCTGCTTGGCCAGGGGGTTTTGGTACCGGCCGTCCGGCCGTCCGAAGCCCGAACGAAGCCGCCCGGCGAACGGGCCGGCGGCAGGAAAGGTGGTGAATCGGAATGAACCGGACGGAGAAGGAAGAGGTCATCGGCGAGCTGCACGCCAAGATGGCCAAGGCCCGGACCGCCATCGTGGCGGAGCCCAAGGGTCTCGACGTGGAGACGGTCACGGCGCTGCGCAAGAAGCTGCGCGACGCGAACGTGGAGTACCGCGTCGTGAAGAACACCCTCGCCGCGCGCGCCGCCAAGGGCACGCCGGTGGAGGTGGTCGCCGACAAGTTCGTGGGGCCGACCGCGATCGTGATGTCCTACGACGACGTGGTGGCGCCGGCGAAGCTGCTCGTGGAGTTCATGAAGGACCGCGAGAACTTCGCCATTCGCACGGCGGTCGTCGAGGGGAAGATCGTGGACGCGAAGGGCGTCCAGGCCCTCTCGAAGCTGCCTGGCCTCAACGAGCTGCGCGCGCAGATCCTGGGCACCATCGCCCAGCCTGCGACCATGCTGGCCCGCGTCATCGGCACCCCGGCCCAGCAGCTCGCCCGCGTGCTCGGCGCGCGGAAGGAGCAGCTGGAGAAGCAGGCGTAGACGGTACCTGAACCCGGGCCGCGCGGAAGCGTGGCCCTTGCACACTGCCGGGCGGTCGAGAGCGCCGCCCCGAAGCGAGAAAAGGAAGAGTCGAACATGGCCGATCTGAATGCCATCGTGGAGCAGCTGTCCGGTCTCACCGTCATCGAGGCCGCCGAGCTGGTGAAGCAGCTCGAGTCGAAGTGGGGCGTCTCCGCCGCCGCCGCCGTCGCCGTGGCCGCTGGCCCGGCCGCCGCCGGCCCGGCCGCCGCCGTCGAGGAGAAGACCGAGTTCTCGGTCGTCCTCGCCGACGCCGGCGCCAACAAGATCAACGTGATCAAGGAGGTCCGCGCGGTGACGGGCCTCGGCCTCAAGGAGGCCAAGGACCTCGTCGAGGGCGCCCCCAAGGAGGTCAAGGGCGGGCTCCCGAAGGCCGAGGCCGACGAGATCAAGAAGAAGCTCGAGGCGGCTGGCGCCAAGGTCGAGATCAAGTAACTGGTCGACGCGCGGGGCGGGCCGGGTGGCCCGTCCCGCGCACCCCCTCACCCGGTTCTTTGACGCGAGAGCAAGTCCCCGTTAAGACCTGCATCCCCGTCCAGTGACCAGGTGAAACGGCCCGAGAGGGCCGACGAGTTGAAGGAGCCGGCCGCGAGGCCGGCTAGACGCTTTTCAGCGGTTGGTACGAGCGAAAGAGGTCCGTTCTCGATGGCGACGACGATCCAGAGCAACTTCCGTGTTCGCAGGAACTTCGGGAAGATCAACAAGATCGCGGAGATCCCCAACCTCATCGCCATCCAGAAGAGCAGCTACGACAAGTTCCTCCAGGCGGACGTGGCGCCCGAGAAGCGGGACGACACCGGCCTGCAGGGCGTCTTCAAGTCGGTCTTCCCGATCAAGGACTTCAACGAGACGAGCTCGCTCGAGTTCGTGAGCTACCACCTCGAGAAGCCCAAGTACGACGTCGACGAGTGCCACCAGCGCGGCATGACCTACTCCGCGCCGATCAAGGTGGTCGTCCGCCTGGTCGTCTGGGACAAGGACGAGGAGACCGGCGCGCAGTCGATCCGCGACGTCAAGGAGCAGGAGGTCTACTTCGGCGAGATCCCGCTCATGACGGAGAACGGGACCTTCATCATCAACGGCACGGAGCGCGTCGTCGTCAGCCAGCTCCACCGGTCGCCGGGCGCCTTCTTCGACCACGACAAGGGCAAGAGCCACTCGTCGGGCAAGCTCCTCTACAACGCCCGCATCATCCCGTACCGCGGCTCCTGGATCGACTTCGAGTTCGACCACAAGGACATCCTCTACGTCCGCATCGACCGGCGCCGGAAGCTGCCCGCCACGGTGCTGCTGCGCGCGCTCGGCGGCGTGCCCGACACGTCGAAGAAGGACCCGCTCGACTTCCGCGGCACCCCCGAGGAGATCCTCGAGTACTACTACGACAGCGAGACCATCCGGATCGAGGGGAAGGGGAAGTACGAGAAGGACCTCAACCCCGACCTGCTGAAGGGCCAGCGCGCCACGCGCGACATCAAGGACCCGAAGACCGGCGAGGTCATCGTCAAGAAGAACCGGAAGTACACCGAGGGCGCGATCCGCAAGCTGGTCGCGGCCAAGATGAAGTCGCTCCCCATCGAGCCGGAGGAGGTCTACACCAAGATCTCGTCCCGCGACGTGGTGGACGAGGGCACCGGCGAGGTCCTCCTGGAGGTCAACGAGGAGGTCACCGAGGCCAAGCTCGAGGAGCTGCGCAAGCGCGGCATCAACGAGTTCCAGGTCCTCTTCATCGACAACCTGAACGTCCTGCCCTCGCTGCGCGACACGCTCATGCAGGACAAGATCGCCTCCCCGGAGGAGGCGATCATGGAGATCTACCGGCGCCTGCGCCCCGGTGATCCGCCGACGCCCGACACCGCCGGCAACCTCTTCCTCAACCTCTTCTTCAACCCGGAGCGCTACGACCTCTCCAAGGTCGGCCGCCTCAAGCTGAACTACAAGTTCGGCATCGACGAGCCGCTCGACAACACCATCCTCACCAAGCGCGACGTGCTCGAGGTGGTCGGGTTCCTCATCGACCTCAAGAACGGCACGCCCAACAAGGACGTCGACGACATCGACCACCTCGGCAACCGCCGCGTGCGCGCGGTCGGCGAGCTGCTCGAGAACCAGTACCGCATCGGCCTGGTGCGCATGGAGCGGGCGATCAAGGAGCGCATGAGCCTCCAGGAGATCGAGACGCTCATGCCGCACGACCTGATCAACGCGAAGCCGGTGACCGCGGTGATCAAGGAGTTCTTCGGCTCCTCGCAGCTGTCGCAGTTCATGGACCAGACCAACCCGCTCTCCGAGGTGACCCACAAGCGGCGCCTCTCGGCCCTCGGGCCGGGCGGCCTGACCCGCGAGCGGGCCGGCTTCGAGGTGCGCGACGTCCACTCCACGCACTACGGCCGCATCTGCCCCATCGAGACGCCGGAAGGCCCGAACATCGGCCTCATCGCCTCGCTCTCCACCTACGCCCGCGTCAACGAGTACGGCTTCGTCGAGACGCC
>DASTGK010000060.1:0-14597 GCA_035719085.1 Anaeromyxobacteraceae bacterium | reverse complement strand
CAGCAGGCGGAGCGCCAGGCGGCCGCCCGGCTCGGCGAGGCGATCGCCGACGAGCTCGAGGCGGCGCGCGGCGAGGTGGCGGCCCTGCTCGCGGGGCTGCAGGCGCAGCCGACGGTGCGCAAGGCGACCGAGGCGGCGGCGCAGCTCGAGGCCTGGAAGGCGCAGGTGACCCAGGCGGCCAAGGTGGCCGAGGCCAAGGCGTCGACCGGCGCCGAGGCGCTGCCGGGCGGCCGGCTCGAGCCGGGCGTCCGCGTCCGCATCGCCTCGCTCGGCCAGGAGGGCGAGGTGCTGGAGGTCGACGGCAAGCAGGCGCTGGTGCAGGCCGGGCCGCTGCGCATGCGCCGGCCGCTCGCCGACCTGGTGCCGCTGACCGGCAAGGCGCGCGAGGCGCGGCTCGCCAAGAGCCGCTCCGACCGGCTGGCCGCCGCCGAGGAGGCCCGGCCGGACGCGCCGCGCTCGGCGGAGCGCCGGCTCGACGTGCGCGGCCTGCGGGTGGAGGAGCTGCTGCGCGAGGTGGACCGGTTCCTCGACCGGCTCTACACCGAGGGTGAGCCGGACTGCGCCATCCTCCACGGCCACGGGACCGGCGCCCTGAAGCAGGCGCTGCGCGACGCGCTCGCCGCCTCGCCCTACGTCGGCGCCTTCCGGCCCGGCGACCGGCACGAGGGCGGGGACGCCGTGACGGTCGTCACCCTGCGCCGCTGACGGGATCGACTCCCGAGTCGGCACGCGCGAGGCTTGCGCGCTGAATCGACGCTGGGTCCGTGTAAGCGCGGTTTTGCGCCGGGTTCTACCCCACCTTGGCGAGCGCTCCGACCGAAATCCCGCGATCAAGGTGCACATTTTGCCGCGGCGCGCCGACAATTTTTGCGTTGGCCCATGACGACCGTGTGGTATGGAACATTTCACCCCGTCCGGGCTACCCACACCAGCGTCCTACACGCCCGGATACACCCGCGCACCTCTCCGGAGGAAACGAATGAAGGCTCTGAGAAGGCTCCTCGTGGCTGTCATCGCCCTGTCGCTGCCGCTCGCGACGTTCGCTGAGGAGGCGGCGAAGCCGGCCGAGCCTCCGAAGCCGACCATCACGCCGTACGGCTTCGTCCTCGTCAACTCGTTCTGGAACTCCGGCACGTTCGCGACCAAGGACTACCCGGGCCAGGTCTCGACGGTGCAGGACGGCGGCGCCTTCATGATGACGGCGCGCCAGTCGCGCTTCGGCGTCAAGCTGGCGATGAACGACGACAACTGGACGGGCGCGGCCCTGACCGGCGTCGTCGAGTTCGACTTCAAGGGCGGCCACATCGCCGGCAACCCGACGTGCACTCAGGCGGCTCCGGTGCCGCCGGCCACCATCGGCACCATCACCTGCACGCAGGGCGCCACCGCCTCCTCGGGCTTCTACAACGGCCTCATGCGGCTGCGCCTGGCCAACGCCACGGCGACCTGGAAGACGTCGTACGGCACCTGGGCCCTCCTCGGCGGCCAGGACTACGGCCTCGTCAACCCGCTCTTCGCCACCTCGGTCGCCTGGGTGGCCGACCCGCTCTTCTGGCAGGCCGGTAACCTCTGGCGCCGCAGCCCGCAGTTCCGGCTGACCTACGGCAACCAGTTCGACGCCGTCGGCGTCAACGTCCAGCTCGCCATGCTCTCCCCGGCCGACGGCTCGACGCCGGTGGACTTCGGCGCCGGCAACCGCTCCCGCCGCCCGGACCTCGAGGGCCGCCTCGCCCTCAGCTACAAGTACGACACGTACGTCTCCACCGTGGGCGCCGGCTACCACTTCAACAAGCGCCGCTACGCGAACGCCGCCAGCGTGACCGCTGGGCCCACCGTGACCCAGGACCTCACCGAGAAGCTCTTCGGCGTCGACGCCGACCTCAACGTCCCGTACCTCGAGGTGAAGGGCGAGTACTACAACGGCACCGCCTCGGACGACACCTACTTCGGCATCATCGCCAACGCCGTGACCGGCACGCTCCCGAACTTCGTGGCCGTCCGCTCCACCGGCTACTGGGCCCAGGCCATCGTGAAGCCGATCGACCGCGTCTGGCTGACCTTCGGCGTCGGCCAGGCCAAGCTGACGGAGGGCGACCTCCCGGCCGCCGCCGCCATCGCCGCCGGCACGCAGCGCTCCAAGAACCAGCAGGTGGCTGGCGGCATCATCGTCAACGCCGGCAAGTACTGGAAGTTCGCCCTCGAGGCGGAGCAGACCAAGACCACGTACCACACCACCAGCACCCCGAACGACCGCGACGCCATCCAGGTCGGCCTGTCGTCGCAGCTGACGTTCTAGAGCCGCGCTCGACCGTATCCGGAGGGCGCTCGCGGGTCACCGCGGGCGCCCTTCTCCTTTTCCGGGGGAGCCGCGCGAGGCGGCCGGTCGCTACCTCGGCCCCTGCGAGAGCAGCTGGGCCAGCTCCACGGCGGAGCGCACGCCCATCTTCTCGAAGAGGCGCGCCCGGTGGACCTCCACGGTGCGCATGGCGAGCCCCAGGCCGTCGGCGATGGCCTTGTTGGGCAGCCCCTTCAGCACGCCCGCCATGACCTCGCGCTCCCGGTCGGTGAGCTGCTCGAGCCGGGCGGCGAGGCCCGCCTCGGCGGCGTGCTCGCTGCGGCGCGCCTCGTCCCGCCGCAGCGCCTCCAGCACCAGGTCCACCAGCTGGTTGTCGTTGAAGGGCTTCTCGACGAAGTCGAAGGCCCCCTTCTTGAGCGCCGCCACCGCCAGGGGCACGTCGCCGTGGCCGGTGAGGAAGATGACCGGCAGCGTCGAGCCGCGGGCCGCCAGCGCGTCGAAGAGCTCGACGCCGCTCATCCCGCCCATGCGGACGTCGAGCACCAGGCAGCCGGGCCGCGCCGGGTCGTGGCCGGCCAGGAACGCCTCGGCCGACGGCCAGGTGGAGGCGGCCAGGCCGCGGGAGCCGAGCAGCCAGGCCAGGGCGTCGCGGATGGCGCCGTCGTCGTCCACGACGTGGACCACGGCGCGGCTCACGCGGCCCCCAGCGGCAGCGAGAACGAGAAGATCGCCCCGCCGCCCGGGTTGGGCTCGGCCCAGACCCGGCCGCCGTGGGTCTCCATGATGGACCGGCAGATGTGCAGCCCCATGCCCATGCCGCCGGGCTTGGTGGTGAAGAAGGGCTGGAACATCTGGTCCCGCACCTCCGGCGAGAGGCCGCAGCCGCGATCGGCCACCGCCACCGTGGCGCTCGGCCCGGCGAGCGCCACCGTCACGGCGAGCCGTCGCTGCGGGGGCGGCGTGGCCGCCATGGCGTCCATGCCGTTGCGGATGAGGTTGAGGAGCACCTGCTGCAGCAGCACCGGATCGGCCTGCAGCTCCGGGTCCGGGTCGGCCAGCGACACCGTGACCCGCACCTGCCGCGTGCGCGCCTCGGCCTCGGCGAAGCCGACCGCCTCCTCGACGGTGGCGTTGAGGCGCACCGGCACGCGGGTGGGGGCGCGCTGGCGCACGAACTCGTGGACCCGGCGGATGATGTGGCCGGCCCGCTGGGCCTGCTGGGCGGTCTTGACGAGGGCCTCGGTGAGGCGCGGCCCCGAGCCCGGGAGCGCCTCCTCGGCCGGCGCCCCCGGGGCGGCCTCGGCCTGCGCGAGCAGGTTCAGGCAGCCGGTGGTGTAGCCGGCGATGGCGGCCAGCGGCTGGTTGAGCTCGTGGGCCAGCGCCGACGCCATCTCGCCCATGGTGATGAGGCGCGCGTTGGCGGCCAGCTTCTCCTCCTGCTGGCGCACCCGCGCGCGGGCCTGCTTGCGCTCGGTGATGTCGAGCACCGAGCCCATCCAGCCGGTCTGGCGGCCGTCGGCGTCGATGAGCGGCGCCTCGTAGATGAGGGCGTCGAAGCGCTCGCCGCCGCGCCGCATGAGGCGCAGCTCGATGCCGGTGGCCGAGGGGCCGGCCTCCCGGGCCGCCCGCAGCGCCTCGGCGATGCGCCCCTCCTCCTCGGGCGGCCAGTACGGGTGGTCGACCGCCTCCGTCCCCACCAGCTCCTGCGGCTGGTAGCCCACCATGCGGCAGAAGGCCGGGTTGACGTAGACGACCCGGCCGGCCAGGTCGACCGCCCGCATGCCGGTGTGGAGCGAGTCCTCCATCGCCTTGCGGAAGGCGTGCTCGGCGCGGAGCTGCTGCTCGGTGGCGAGGCGGCGCAGGATGTGGCGCCGCAGCGCCCAGAGGTTCCAGAACATGGCGCCGGCCAGGCCGATCAGCGCCGCGGTGATGAGGGTGGGCAGGAGCGAGGTGGCCCGCGGGTAGGAGGCGAGGTGGAGCGCCAGCCCCTGCCCCGGCGGCTCCAGCGGCACCTGGTGCGTGCGGTCGCCGGGGGCGCCCGTCTCGACGGTGGAGTTGGCGGCCAGCACCGCCCCGGTGGCGTCGCGCAGCGTGACGCGGTGGCGCTCGGCGAGCCACCAGGGCACCAGCCCGGCGAGCAGGTCGTCGAGGTCGTTGACGCCCACCACCGCCCCGGCGCGCTGCCCGCCGCGGAAGCGCGGCACGAAGACCTCGAGGCGCCGGTCCGCCCCCTCCGCGAAGGGCGGTCCCCAGGCCGGCTTGCCGGTGCCGCGCATGAGGCGGTAGGCGGTCTCGCGCGCCTCGCGGGCCGGGCCGCCGAGGTCGAGGGGGCGCCCTGGGGCCACCGGCAGCGGCGCGCCCGCCACGACCCGCCCCGCCTCGTCGAGCACCACCACCTGCACCAGCCCCGGGCTGGTGGGGAGCAGGTGCGAGACCAGCACCTCCAGCGCCGCCTGATCCAGCGCCGGCCCGCCCTGCTCGCGGTCGAGCTGCTGCAGCTGCTCCACCTCGCGGTCCAGGCTGAAGCGGATGTTCTGCTCCACCCAGAGGATGTCGCGCACCAGGGCGTCGCGCGCCTCGTCGGCGTCCTGGCGGTGCTGCACCCAGAGCAGGCCGGCGAAGGCCACCACGAAGAGGGCGATGGAGATGCGCGGCGCGTGCCACAGCCAGTGGAGCCGGGAGCGGTCGGCCGGGTCGCGCGGCGGGCTGCGGGGCGGGGTGTCCATGGATCGGCGGCGGCGCGCGCCATCCTGCCCGGAGCGCCGGGAGGGGATCAACCTGGACCGGCGGTGCGCCGTCGCCCGGACCTCGACCGCGCCGCCAGCCCGGGGCATCATCGCGGGCCGGCATGCTCCGCCCCGCGCTCGCCCTGGCGCCCCTCCTCCTCGCCGCCCTCCCCGCCGGGGCCCGGGCCGCCGCCCCCATCGTCATCCGCTTCAGCCACGTGGTGGCGGTCGACACGCCCAAGGGACAGGCGGCCGAGCACGTGCGCCGGCGCGTCGCCGAGCTCACGCGCGGGCGCGCCCGCGTCGACGTCTTCCCGAACGGCACGGGCTACAAGGACCAGGAGGAGATCCAGGCGCTCCTGCTCGGCAAGGTGGACCTCCTCGCCCCCTCGCTCTCAAAGTTCGGCCAGCTCGGCCTCACCGAGTTCGAGGCCTTCGACCTGCCCTTCCTCTTCGAGGACGAGGCCGCCCTGCGGCGCGTCACCCAGGGGCCGGTGGGGCGCGGCCTGCTCCGGCGGCTGGAGGAGAAGGGGATCGCCGGGCTCGCCTTCTGGGACTCGGGCTGGAAGTCCTTCTCGGCCAACCGGCCGCTGCGCGCCCCCGAGGACTTCAAGGGGCTGCGGATGCGCATCCAGGCGTCGGGCGTCATCGACGCGCAGATGCGGGCGCTCGGCGCCCTGCCCCAGGTGCTCCCCTTCCCCTCGGTCCACCGGGCGCTGGAGGCCGGGGTGGTGGACGGCACCGAGAACCCCATCTCCAACTTCTACACGCAGGGCATGCACCGGGTGCAGCGCCACCTCACGCTGACGCGCCACGGCTACCTGGGCTACGCGGTGATCGCCAACCGGCGCTTCTGGGACGGCCTGCCCTCCGACGTCCGCGCGGCGCTGGTGCAGGCCATCGCCGAGGCCGGCGCGCTGGCCGCCCGGCTGGCGCGGGAGCGCGCCGAGGCCGACCTCGAGGCGGTGCGGCGCGCCGGGACCACCGAGGTCCACGTGCCGACGCGCGAGGAGCGGCAGCGCTTCGTCGAGGCCCTCCGCCCGGTGCACCGGGCCATGGCCGAGCGGATCGGGCGCGGCCTCCTGCGCGACATCTACGCGGCCACCGGCTTCGATCCCTCGACCCGCTGAGCGGCGCGTCTGGCCAGCGGCGCCGGCGGCGGGGCCGCGCTGGACGGGCACGCCCCGAACGGGGAGGTCCGGCCCGCCTCGGCGGCCCATTGCGGATCTCCACAATGGGCATTCCATCCGTCATAGGGGCAAACTTCGCGGCACGGCACCACCCCCCGTGCTCGGAGGTCCACACATGACGACGCTCGTGTCCCGCACGCTCGCCACCCTGGCGGCCGCTGCGCTCCTCGTCCCCGGCGCCTCCCGCGCCGCTGGGCCCATCAAGATCGGCTTCATCAACTCGATCACCGGCCCGCAGGCGCCCATCGGCGAGACGATGACCTACGGCCTCGACCTGGCCCTCGAGGATCTCAAGGCCAAGGGGGTCAACGTCCAGGTGCTCCGGCAGGACGACACCGGCAAGGCGGACAAGGCCATCAGCGCCATCGAGCAGCTGGCCACCGGCGACGAGGTCTCCATCGTGGTCGGCCCGTACACCTCGGCGTGCGCCAACGCCGTGGCCAAGCAGGCCGAGCTGTACGGCGTGCCCCAGGTCATCCCGGCCGCGTCGAAGGAGGACATCACGCGCCAGGGGTACAAGTGGGTCTTCCGCGTCAACGCGCCCGGCGAGGTCTACGCCCACTCGCTCATCGACGCCGCCCTCTCCTTCGGCAAGCCGAAGACGGTGGCCTTCATCTACGAGTCGACCGACTTCGGCTCCTCCCTCTCCAAGGTGGGCAAGGCCTACGCCGCCAAGAAGGGGCTGACCGTGGTGGCCGACGAGGCCTACCAGGCCGGCTCGCCCGACTACCGCTCGACGCTCACCAAGATCAAGGAGAAGAACCCCGACCTGGTCTTCATGGTCTCCTACGTGGCCGACGCCATCCTGCTGATGCGGCAGTCGCGCGAGCTGGGGCTGAAGCCGCAGGCCTTCCTGGGTGGCGGCGCCGGCTTCGACACGGAGCAGTTCGAGAAGGAGCGGGACATCTCCACCAACGTCTTCTCGGTGACGCAGTGGACGTCCGACTCGAACAAGCAGTCGGAGGAGTTCGCCAGGCGCTACCAGGCCAAGTACGGCAAGCGGCCCACCTACCACGCCGCCTGCACCTACACCGCGGCCATGGTGGCCGCCGACGCCGCCGTGAAGGGCGGCGGCGACCGCGAGAAGGTGCGCCAGGCGCTGGTCGGCGGCAGCTGGACCAGCCTGCTCGGCGAGGTGAAGTTCCAGGCCTACGACGGCTACAACAACCAGAACAAGGTCGCCATGCCGGTCATCCAGTACCAGGGCGGCAAGGCGGTGACGGTCTACCCGCCGCCGGTGGCCAAGGCCAAGGCGGCCTACCCGTTCCCCGGCTGGAAGTGACCAGCGGCGGGCGCCGCGCGGCGTGACGAGGGGGTGGCCCGCGGGGCCGCTCCTTCGCGTGCCCCGGCCGCGCCCCCGTCGGCGGCTCCTCCGTCCACGCTGCGCCCCGCCGCCACGGCGGGGGCGAGGTGACCATGACGCTGTTCCTGCAGTCGGCCTTGTCGGGGGTCCTGGTGGGAGGCGTCTACGCCCTCATCGGCATCGGCCTGACGATGATCTTCGGCGTGATGAGGGTCATCAACTTCGCCCACGGCGACCTGCTCATGCTGGGCATGTACCTGACCTGGCTCCTCTTCAAGAGCCTGGGGCTGGACCCGTACCTGTCGCTGGTGATCTCGGCGCCGCTCCTCTTCCTGTGGGGCGCCGTGCTCCAGAAGGTCTTCGTCAACCGCGTGCTGGGGGCGCTGCCGCAGAACCAGATCCTGCTCACCATCGGCCTCGGCCTCATGATGAGCAACGCGGTGATGCTGGTCTTCACCTCCGACTACCAGATCCTCACCACCTCGTACTCCTCGTCGAGCTTCGACCTCTTCGGCCTGTCGGTCTCGGTGCCGCTGCTCTACTCGTTCCTGGTGACGGTGGGCATCACCCTGGTGCTCTTCTGGTTCCTCTCGCGGACCGACACCGGCCAGGCCATCCGCGCCACCGCGCAGGACCGCGACGCCGCCCAGCTCATGGGCATCAACGTGAAGCGCATGTCGGTGCTGGCCTTCGGCCTGGGGACGGCGCTGGCCGGCACCGCCGGCGCGCTGCTGGCGCCCACCTACTACATCTTCCCGCAGGTGGGCGGCCCCTTCACCCTGAAGGCCTTCGTGGTGGTGGTGCTCGGCGGCATGGGCTCCATCGTCGGCGCCACCATGGGCGGCATCCTCATCGGCGTCACCGAGTCGCTCTCGGCCGTCTACATCGCCAGCGGCCTCAAGGAGCTGGTGGTCTACGTCCTCTTCCTGGCCATCCTGGTCTTCAAGCCCGCCGGCCTGCTCGGCAAGTCGAGGATGTGATGCGCCTCCCCATGCCCTCCCTGCGCCGGCCGCGCCCGGCCCCGACCCGCGGCTTCTCGACGCCGGCCCTCCTGGCCTGGCTGGCCGTCATCGTGGCGGTGGCCCTGGTGCCGCAGCTCACCCGCAAGCCCTCGCTCCTCCACCTCTGGATCATGGTGTTCCTGGCCATCTCGCAGGGCGCCGCCTGGAACGTCATCGGCGGCTACGCCGGCCAGTACTCGGTGGGCCACGCCGCCTACTTCGGCATGGGCGCCTACACCACCATGCTGCTCCTCGAGCTCGCCCAGCTGCCGCCCTGGTGGGGCATCGGCCTGGGGATGCTCAACGCCGTGCTCCTCTCGCTGGTCATCGGCGCCATCACCTTCCGCCTGCGCGGCCCCTACTTCGTGCTGGCCTCCATCGCGGTGGCCGAGATCATCCGGCTGGCCACGCTCTACTGGAAGGACTTCACGCGCGGGGCCGAGGGCATCCTGCTCTCCGGCATCCCGCCGCTGCAGCTCTCCGAGACGCTCACCGTCCGATTCGTGGGCAAGCAGCCCTTCTTCTACGTGGCGCTCGGCCTGGCGGTGCTGGCGGTGTCGGCCAACTGGGTCGTGCAGCACACCAAGCTCGGCTACTACTTCCAGGCCATCCGCGAGGACCAGGACGCCGCCCACTCGCTGGGGATCAACCTGACCCTCCACAAGAGCGTCGCCCTGGCCATCTCGGCGGCCTTCACCGCCGCCGCGGGCGCGGTCTTCGGCCTCTACGTCCGCTTCATCGACCCCAACATCGTCTTCAGCCTGCCCGACGTCTCGGTGCAGATGGTCCTCATCTGCATCATCGGCGGCATCGGCACCATCCTCGGCCCGGTCATCGGGGCGGTGGTGATGGTGCTGCTGGGCGAGACGCTGCGGAACCCCAAGTGGCTGGTGCAGGTGGGCGTGCTGGGCGACGAGTCGCCGGTGGTCGCCTTCATCGAGCAGCGGCTCTCCAACGCCCACGTGCTGGTCTACGGCCTGCTGGTGGTGCTGGTGATCCTCTTCGCGCCCGACGGCATCCTGGGCGTCCTGCGCGGCTGGTGGGGCCGGCTCGGCAGGCGCGCCGCCGCGGCCCAGCGGCCGGAGACGACATGACCGCCATCCTCCAGATCAAGCACGTCTCCAAGTTCTTCGGCGGCCTGGCCGCCAACTCGGACGTCTCCTTCGACGTCGAGGCCGGCTCCATCATGGGGCTCATCGGCCCCAACGGCGCCGGCAAGACCACCCTCTTCAACTGCATCACCGGCTACTACCCGCCGTCCAAGGGGGAGGTGCTCTTCAAGGGCGTGCGCATGAACGGGCTCCAGCCCAACCAGGTGTGCCGCCTGGGCATGGCGCGCACCTGGCAGAAGGTGCGCCCGCTCGCCAAGCTGTCGGTGGTCGACAACGTCATGGTGGGGGCGCTGGCGCGCACCAACAGCCTGCGGGTGGCCCGCGAGGTGGCCATGGAGCAGCTCCGGGTGGTCCGGATGGACCAGAAGGCCGGCGCCCTGGCCGGCGGCCTGCCCATCGGCGAGCGCAAGAAGCTGGAGGTGGCGCGCGTGCTGGCCACCAGGCCGGAGCTGCTGCTCCTCGACGAGGTGATGGGCGGGCTCAACCCGGCCGAGTCCGAGGAGATCATCCAGCTCATCCTCGAGCTGAAGCGGCTCGGGCTCACCCAGGTGGTGATCGAGCACGACATGAAGGCCATCATGCGGCTCTCGGACCGGATCGTCTGCCTCAACTCGGGCGAGAAGCTGGCGGAGGGCACGCCGCACGAGGTGGCCCACCACAAGGACGTCGTCGCCGCCTACCTCGGGGAGGCCGTCGATGCTTAGCATCGAGCAGCTCGACTTCGCCTACGGCGACCTCAAGGTCCTCTGGGACGTGGACCTGGAGGTGAAGCAGGGCGAGATCGTCACGGTGGTCGGCGCCAACGGCGCCGGCAAGTCCACCATCCTGCGCAACGTGTCGCGGCTGGTGAAGCCGGGCGGCGGCACCATCCGCTTCCAGGGCGAGGCGCTGAACCGGCTGCAGCCCCACGAGGTGGTGGCGCGGGGGCTGGTCCAGGTGCCCGAGGCGCGCCGCATCTTCCCGGAGATGACGGTGGTGGAGAACCTGCGCATGGGCAGCTACCTGCCCGCCACCCGGCCCGACCGGGCGCGCAACATGGAGCGGGTCTTCTCGCTCTTCCCCCGCCTGGCCGAGCGCAAGGGGCAGCTGGGCGGGACCATGTCGGGCGGCGAGCAGCAGATGCTGGCCATCGGGCGCGGCCTCATGGCCAACCCCAAGCTGCTGCTCCTCGACGAGCCGTCCCTGGGCCTGTCGCCGCTCTTCGTGAAGAACATCTTCGACATCATCAAGACCATCAACGCGCAGGGGACCACCATCCTGCTCGTGGAGCAGAACGTCTACCAGTCGCTCCACATCAGCCACCGAGCTTACGTCCTGGAGACCGGGAGGGTGGTACTCTCCGGCACGGGCGCCGAGCTCCTCGACAACGCCCACGTCAAGAAGGCCTTCCTGGGGATGTAGCCATGAGCGAGAAGAAGCTGACCGTCGGCGACTGGATGACGCCCAACCCGATCACCATCCAGGAGGACGCCTCCATCATCGAGGCCATCCACCTGCTCAAGGAGAAGAACATCCGGCGCCTGCCGGTGATGCGCGGCACGGCCATCGCCGGCCTGGTCACCGAGAAGATGCTCTTCGGCTACATGCCGACCAAGGCGACGTCGATGGACCAGTGGGAGGTGCACTACCTCCTGTCCAAGACGCCGGTGAAGGCGGCCATGAACGTCAAGCCGTACACGGTCGTCCCCTCGACCCCCATCGCCGAGGCGGCCAAGCTGCTGCACGACCGGAAGCTGAACGGCGTCATCGTGGTGGACGAGCAGGGCAAGCTGGCGGGGCTGCTCACCACCACCAACGCCCTCGAGGCGCTCATCCACTTCTCGCAGCGGGCCCAGTGACTCGGCTCCCTCTCCCCCACCGGGGGAGAGGGCCTACACCAGCAGCATCCGCCCGGCGGCGTAGAGCCCGACCGCGACGGCCACCCCGCGCATCGCCGCGGGCGGCAGCCGCTGCGCCAGGTGGGCGCCGGCGTAGCCGCCCAGCGTCGAGGCGACCGCCATGAGCACCGCCTCGGGCAGGCGCGCCGCCCCGAGCGCCAGGAAGAGCACGGCGGCCGCCCCGTTGGCCAGGAACGAGAAGAGCACCTTGAGGGCGTTGGCGTGCTGGCCGCTCGAGGGGAGCAGGATCCCCATGGCCGCGAGCATGAGGATGCCCATGGCCGCGCCGAAGTAGCCGCCGTAGATGGAGATGAGCAGCTGGACGACCCAGAGCGCCGCCGGGTGGTCGGCGCCGGGGACGCTGGCGAGCGCCCGCTTGATGGGCCCCTGCAGCGCCAGGAGCATGCAGGCGAAGACGATGAGCCAGGGGACCACCGCCGCGAAGACCCGCTCCGGCATCGCCAGCACCAGCACCGAGCCGATGACGCCCCCGATCACCGAGGGGATGGCGAGGCTGATGGCGCGGGCCCGCTCGTCGCCGATGTGGGAGCGGTAGGCCCAGGCGCCGGAGAGCTGGCCGGACCAGAGCGCCAGGGTGTTGGTGGCGTTGGCGGTCACCGGCGGCATGCCGGCGGAGAGGAGCGCGGGGAAGGTGAGGAGCGTGCCGCCGCCGGCGATGGCGTTGATGATGCCGGCGCCCACGGAGGCGGCGGCGAGCAGCGCGGCCTGGGAGAAGGTCATCCGGAGGTCCTACCGCACCGGCCGGCGGCACGCACCCCCGCCGGAGCCGTTGCCGCGGCGCCGGCGCCGGCGCACCATCGGGCTCGGAGGTGCGCCATGGCGGCCACCGTCGATCGCGGCGAGATCATCCACCACGCGGGGCGCCACGGGCGCTCGCCCGCCCTCGTGGAGGGCCGGCCGGTCCTCCTGGCCCGCGGCGAGGCCGGGACGCGCTGCGGCTGGGAACCCTTCTTCAGCGCCCTCGCCGCCCGGGGCGAGGCCCTCGACCTGGCTTCGGACGGCGGCTGCCGGGCCGTCCACCGGGCTGGGGGCCCCGACCCTTCGGCGGCCCCTTCCGCCCCGGCGGCCTTCCTGCGTCGCGCCGCGGCGACCCTGCGCGCCCTGCGCGGCCGGGCTCCCTGAGGCGCGGCTCGGCGGCCGGCGCCGCCGAGGTGAGCGCCAGCTCGACGCGCCGGCGCGCCGGCGAGGCGTTCACCACCTCCACCTCGACCGGATCGCCCACGCGGAAGGCGCGGCCGGTGGTCCGGTCCACCAGCGCGTGGTGCTCCGGGTCGAGCTCGAAGGCGCCGGGCAGCTCCTCGGCCCGCACCAGCCCCTCGACGAAGAACGGCGCCAGCTCGACGAAGAGCCCCGGCTCGGCCACCGCCGCCACCGTGCCCGGGTAGCGCTCGCCCACCTTGTCCTTCATGAAGAGCGCGGCGTAGTAGCCGGCGATCTCCCGCTCCGCCTCCATGGCGGCGCGCTCGCGCTCCGAGGAGCGGGCCGCGATCTCCTGCAGCGCCGCCTCCGAGGGGGCCGCCGCCGGCCGGCCGGCGCGGCGGGCCCACTCCTCCTTGAGCAGCCGGTGGACCACGAGGTCCGGGTAGCGCCGGATGGGCGAGGTGAAGTGCAGGTAGTGCTCGGCGGCCAGGCCGAAGTGCCCCTCGTTCTCGGGCGAGTAGACGGCCTGCATCATGGCCCTGAGGAGCAGTTGGTTGAGGGCCCGCTGCTGCCGGTGGCCCTTCAGGCGGGTGAGGAGCGCGTCGAGCGCCCGCGGGTCGACCGGGGGCTCCGGCACCTCGAAGCCGTGGCTGGCCGCGAGGTCGAGGAAGACCTTCAGCTTCTCCTCGTCCGGCACGCCGTGGACCCGGTAGATGGTCGGCAGGTCGCGCGTCCCGAACCAGCGGGCCACCGCCTCGTTGGCGGCCAGCATGAACTCCTCGACGATGCGGTGGGCGCGGTTGCGCGGGCGCTTCTCGATGCCCACCACCTGGCCGTCGCCGTCGAGGACGATCTTGGACTCGGGCAGGTCGAAGTCGATGGCGCCGCGGCGCCGGCGCATGGCGGTGAGCTTGTCCTGCAGCTCGGCCATGAGCTCGAAGTGGGCGCGGAACGGCTCGCGGTGGGGCAGCGCCTCGCCGTCGAGCACCCGCGCCACCTCGGTGTAGGTGCAGCGGGCGGCGCTGCGCATCACCGCCTCGTAGACCTCGGCGCCCTTCGGCTCCCCGCGCCCGTCGATGGTCATGTCGGCGACCATGCAGAGCCGCTCCACCTCCGGGTTGAGCGAGCAGATCCCGTTGGAGAGCCGCTCCGGGAGCATGGGGAGCACCTGCATCGGGAAGTAGACGCTGGTGCCCCGCCGCCCCGCCTCGGCGTCGAGGGCGGCGCCGGGGCGCACGTAGTGGGCCACGTCGGCGATGGCCACCACCAGCCGGTAGGAGGGCGGCGCTCCCTTGCGGCCCGGCAGCCGCTCGACGAAGACGGCGTCGTCGAAGTCGCGGGCGTCCTCGCCGTCGATGGTGACGAGGGGCAGCGCCGTGAGGTCGCGCCGCCCGGCCTTCTCGGCCGGCAGGACGCGGTCGGGCACGCGCGCCGCCTCGCCCGCCACCGCCTCGGGGAAGACATCGGCGAAGCCCTTGCCGTAGGCGACCGAGAGCACCTCGACGCGCGGCTCGCCGGGCCGGCCGATGGACTCGACCACCTCGCCGCGCAGGTCGCCGACGCCGGGCGCCAGCGCCACCTTGACCACGTCGCCGTCGCGGGCGGCGCCGCTCTCCGGCACCGGCACCTCGCCGCCGAGCGAGGGGTCGGCCGGCAGGACGAAGCTCTGGCGGCCGCGGGCGTGGTAGGTGCCGATGAGGAGCCGGCGCCGGCGCTCCACGATCTCGAGGAGACGACCGGCCGAGCGGCCGCCGCGCCCCGGCACGATCTCGACGCGGACGAGGTCGCCGTCGAGGGCGCGCGTCGCCTCGCCGGGCGGGAGGAAGACGTCCTCGCCGGCGCGGTCGAGGCGGGCCACGAAGCCGAAGCCGTCGCGGTGGCGCGTCAGCGTGCCGACGACGCCGCGGCCGGGGCGGCCCGGCTTCGGCATC
>DASTGK010000059.1:0-4697 GCA_035719085.1 Anaeromyxobacteraceae bacterium | reverse complement strand
GGGCTGCCACCACCGCCGCGGCGAGCGCCGCGAGGCCGAGCAGGAGCCGGCGGCGGGCGGCCGCCTCGGCGTCGGCGAAGGTGGTGGGCGGCGGCGCGGCCATCGGGCCGCATTCTGCCCCGGCGCCGGGCCGGTGGCACGGCCTCCGCGCGGCTGGCGCGTCAGATGCACCTGCTACTCGACCATCGTGACGACGCGCGCCGCCGGCAAGACCAGGACCATCTACGCCTGCACCGAGTGCGGCCACCAGAGCGCCAAGTGGCTCGGCCAGTGCCCGGCCTGCCGGCGCTGGAACACGCTGCAGGAGGAGGTCGCCCTCCCCGAGCCGAAGGGGTCGTCGCCGGCGCGCGGCTGGGTGCAGGGAGGCGCCGCCCGCCCGGTGCCGCTGCACGAGGTGGAGGCGAGGGAGGAGTCGCGCCTCAAGACCGGCATCGGCGAGCTCGACCGGGTGCTCGGCGGCGGGGTGGTCCCCGGCGCGCTGGTGCTCCTCGGCGGCGATCCGGGCATCGGCAAGTCGACGCTGGTGCTGGCCGCGCTCGACCGGCTGGCGCGCGCCGCCCCCGACCGGCCGGTGCTCTACGTCTCGGGCGAGGAGTCGGCGCGCCAGGTGAAGCTGCGGGCCGACCGGCTCGGCGCGCTCGCGCCCAACCTGCTCGTCCTCTCCGAGACCGACGCCACCCGCGCGCTCCACGCCGCGGAGGCGGGCAAGCCGGCGGCGGTGGCCATCGACTCGATCCAGACGCAGTACCTGCCGGAGCTGCAGAGCGCGCCCGGCACCGTGACGCAGATCCGCGAGGTGACGGCGCGGCTCATGGCCTTCGCCAAGACGACCGAGACGCCCACCTTCCTCGTCGGCCACGTCACCAAGGACGGCGCCATCGCCGGGCCGCGCGTGCTCGAGCACATGGTCGACACGGTCCTCTACTTCGAGGGCGGCGGCGCCCACCCGTACCGCGTGCTGCGAGCCCACAAGAACCGCTTCGGCTCGGCCTCCGAGATCGGCGTCTTCGAGATGAAGGCGGGCGGCCTCGCCGAGGTGCCCAACCCGTCGGCCCTCTTCCTCGCCGAGCGGCCGCTCGACGCGCCGGGCAGCGCGGTCACCGCGGTGCTGAACGGCACGCGCACGGTGCTCGTCGAGATCCAGGCGCTCGTCGCCCCCACCGGCTTCGGGACGCCGCGGCGCACCGCGCTCGGCGTCGACGGCAACCGGGTGGCGCTCCTCGCGGCGGTGCTGGAGAAGAAGGTCGGGCTCGAGATCCTCTCCTGCGACCTCTTCGTCAACGTGGCGGGCGGCCTGGAGGTGGACGACCCGGCGGCCGACCTGGCCGCGGTGGTGGCGCTCGCCTCCTCCTTCCGCGAGCGGGCCATCCCGCCGCGCACGCTCCTCCTCGGCGAGGTGGGGCTGGCGGGCGAGGTGCGGGCCGTCTCGCAGCCGGAGATCCGGCTGGCCGAGGCGGCCCGGCTCGGCTTCGAGCGCGCCATCCTCCCGTCGGCCAACGCCCGCCACGCCGAGGCGCCGGCCGGCCTCGCGGTCGAGGGCGTCGAGACGGTGGCCGAGGCGCTCGACCGGCTGGGGTGAGCGGCCGCTACGCCGCCCGCACCGCGTCGCGCCAGCGCGAGAGCAGCTGCTCGCGCTCGGTCGGCTTCATGCGCGGCGTGAAGCGCCGGTCCCGCCGCCAGACCTTGCGGATCTCGTCGCGCCCCTGCCAGACGCCGGCGGCCAGCCCCGCCAGGAAGGCGGCGCCGAGCGCCGTGGTCTCGATCATCCGCGGCCGCACCACCGGCACGCCGAGCAGGTCGGCCTGCAGCTGCATGAGGAGGCCGTTGCGGCACGCGCCGCCGTCCACCTTGAACTCGGGCATGGCCTGCCCCGACTCGACGCGCATCGCCTCGGCCAGCTCGAAGACCGAGAGCGCGATCCCCTCCAGCGTGGCGCGCGCCAGGTGGGCGGCGGTGGTGCCGCGATCCAGGCCGCGGATGACGCCGCGCGCCTCGGGGCGCCAGTGGGGCGCGCCGAGCCCGGCCAGCGCCGGCACGAAGACCACGCCCCCCGCGTCCTTCACCCGGCGCGCCAGCGGCTCGACCTCGGCCGCGGTGGCGATGAGGCCGAGCCCGTCGCGCAGCCACTGCACCGCGGCGCCGGCGATGAAGGAGGAGCCCTCGAGCGCGTAGGCCACCTCGCCGCCCACGTCCCAGGCGACCGTGGCGAGCAGGCCGCGCGAGGAGTGGACCGGCCGGGCGCCGACGTTCTGCAGCAGGAAAGCGCCGGTGCCGTAGGTGCACTTGGCCTCGCCCGGCGCGAAGCAGGCCTGGCCGAAGAGCGCCGCCTGCTGGTCGCCGGCCATGCCGCACACCGGCACGCCGTCGGGCAGGAAGCCGAGGCCGCGCGTCCGGCCGTAGACCTCCGACGAGGGGCGGATCTCCGGCAGCAGGGCGCGCGGGACGCCGAAGAGGGCGAGCAGCTCGTCGTCCCAGCGGCGCGGCTCGAGCGCCATGAGGAGGGTGCGGCTGGCGTTGGAGACGTCGGTGACGTGGGCCCCGCCGGTGAGCCGCCACACGAGGAAGCTGTCGATGGTGCCGAAGGCGAGCCGGCCGGCCCGCGCCTCCTCGCGCGCCCCCTTCACGTGGTCGAGGAGCCAGCCGAGCTTGGTGCCGGAGAAGTACGGGTCGAGCACGAGGCCGGTCCGCTCGCGCACCCAGGGCTCCTGGCCGGCCGCCTTGAGCGCGGCGCAGGCGTCGGTGGTGCGCCGGTCCTGCCAGACGATGGCCCGCGCCACCGGCTTGCCCGTGGCCCGCCGCCACAGCGCCGTGGTCTCGCGCTGGTTGGTGATGCCGACGGCGGCCACGTCGGCGGGGCGGGCGCGCGCCTGGCGCAGCGCCTTCGCGGTGCAGGCGCCGACGCTGCGCCAGATCTCCTCGAGGTCGTGCTCCACCCAGCCCGGGCGCGGGAAGTGCTGCGTGAACTCCTGGTTCACCCGGGCGCGCAGCCCGAGCCTCCGGTCGAGGAGCAGCACCGTGGTGCCGGTGGTCCCCTGGTCGATCGCGAGCACGAGCTGCTGCGCCATGTGGCTACCTCCCTCGCCGTCCCGGGCTCCGCGGGCCACCCTTCTCGCCGCCGCCGCGCGGGGCCCGCCGCTCCGCCGTGCCGGCCCCGTCCTTGCCTTTGCCGACCGCCCGGCGCCGCGCCGGCGGGGCGCGGCGGCGCGAACCGGGCATGGCGAGCCGCGAGAGGAAGTCGAGCGCCAGGTCGGCGCAGCGCTCCCGCTCCACGTCGATGCCCACGAGGTGCCAGCTCTCCGGCAGCACCGTCAGCTCGGCCGGGCCGGAGCCGATGCGCTTCGCCAGCCGCCGCGCGCCGCCGAGCGTGACCGTGTGGTCCTGTCCACCGGCGATGACCACGGCCGGCGCGGCGATGCCCGGCAGCGCCCGGTCGACGTAGGCGGCGAGCGCCTCGAGCTCGGCCGCCGCAGCCAGCGGCACGCCGGTGAGGCACGGGTTGCGCCGGCGCATCGCCTCGTCGCGGACGTCGCTGCCCGAGCCCTTCGGCACCACCACGCGCCAGAGGAGGCCGGTCCGGCCGAGCAGCCCGGCGAAGCGCCCCGCCAGCTTGAGCTCCATGGCCGGGGCGAGCAGCACCAGGCCGTCCACCTTCTCCGGGTGGTCGTGGGCCAGCGCGCAGGCCACGAGCGCCCCCATGGAGCAGCCGGCCACGAAGGTGCGGCGCGCGCCGCGCAGCCGGTCGAGGTCGCGCCGCGCCTTGGCCACCCACTCGGTCCAGGGGACGCCGATCAGGTCCTCCGGCTCGCCGCCGTGGCCGGCCATGACCGGCGCGAGGCACCGGTAGCCCTCGGCGTGGAGCCGCAGCGCCAGGTGGTGCATCTCGAAGGTGGAGCCGGTGAGGCCGTGCAGCAGCAGCACCGCGTCGGGGCCGCCGTCGAGCGCGTACTCCTCGCCCGCCTCCATCGCGTCGAGGGCCTGCTGGGGGGGTCTCGAAGGTGCGGTCACGGGCCTCGCGGGGTGACGGGCATGGTGCTACGACACGATCATGTCCGACAAGCCTACCGCGCCGCAGCAGCACATCCAGATCCAGATCGAGATCGACCCGGCCACCGCGATGGGGGCCTTCGTCAACATGGCGATGGTCAACCACACCGAGACCGAGTTCACGCTCGACCTGGTCTACGTCCAGCCGCAGGCGCCGCGCGCCACCGTCCGCGCCCGGGCCATCACCACGCCCAAGCACATGAAGCGGCTGCTCCTCGCCATCCAGGACAACCTGCAGAAGTACGAGGCCCGCTTCGGGACCATCGACCTCGGCGACGCGCCCCACTTCCCCGGCGGGGTGATGAACTGAAACGACTTGGCTCCTCTCCCCCACCGGGGAGGCCCGCGCTCCGGGACTGCCGCGAGCAACCGCGCGCCCAGGAGCAGCGGAGAGGCGGCAGCGAGGGAGGCGGCAGGCGGGCCAGCGCCGCCTCGCTGGGGCGGCGTCGGCGAGCGGCGTCCGTCGCGAGGGAGGCGGCACCGCCCGCTCGAGACGTTTCCGCGTGATCGGTCTGCAATCGGCGAGAGGTGCTCGGGCGCGGCCGCTGGGCCCCTGGCGAGTGCACGCTGCCAGGAGCCGAGGCGCCCGGCCCGCTCACTCCAGCGAGGGCTCGAAGAGTCCGCTTCCGCCAGGAGCAGCAGTTTCACCCGTC
>DASTGK010000058.1:0-2899 GCA_035719085.1 Anaeromyxobacteraceae bacterium | reverse complement strand
GAGAAGGCGGCGCGGCTGGGCTAGCTGGGACCATGGCGGGGCGGGGCGCGCGCCCCGGGCATCGCCCCAGGGGGAGGCGAGATGCGCACCAGCACGATGATCCTCGCGGCGGCGCTCGCGGCGCTGCCGGCCTGCTCGTGCGACACGCCGCCGCCGAACGCGCTCGACAGCTGCCAGGCGGCGCAGGTGCTGCCGCTCGCCGTCCAGACCGACATCCTCTTCGTCATCGACGACTCGGGCTCCATGGCGGAGGAGCAGTCGAACCTCTCGGCCAACCTCGGCGCGTTCATCGACACGCTGGCCGCCTCGCCCGTGGCCGACGACTTCCGCATCGGCGTGACCACCACCTCGGTCGAGAACTTCGACCCGACCGCCCACGCCTACCCGGCCGGCCCGTCGACGGGCGTCCCCTACCCGGCCGGCGCGCTCGTGGCCGTGAGGCAGGACGCGAGCGGCCTCGGCGTCCGCGGCGCCTTCGTCTACGACGCGGCCGCCTACGCCGCGACCGGCGGCTGGGGCGGCGCGCGCGTCCTCGACAAGGGCTCGCCCACGCTGGCGCGCGACTTCAAGGCCAACGTGCTCGTGGGCCTCTCCGGCAGCGGCAAGGAGCAGCCGTTCCGCGTGGCCCGGCTGGCCCTCTCCGACCGGCTGGCCGACGCCAACCAGGGCTTCCTGCGACCGGGCGCGCGGCTCGCCGTCGTCTTCGTCACCGACGAGGACGACTGCTCCGACACGGTGGCGCCGTTCGCCGCCTCCAACGACGAGTGCCACGCGCCGGCGGTGAAGGGGGCCGTCCCGCCCATCCTCGACCCGCCCGCCGACTTCGCCGCCTTCCTGCTCGGGCCGGTGGACGGCGAGCTGCGCGACGTGGCGGTGGGGGCCATCGCCGGCTTCGATCCGAACGGGCTCGCCCCGTCCTGCGGCGTGGTCGGCGCCTGCGCCGACAACGCCTGCGCCACCGCCTACGACGAGGGCGATCGCTTCGCCGCGCTGCAGGGGCTGGTCGGCGGCGCGCGCATGCGGCTCGGCTCCATCTGCGACACGAGCTTCCGCACCTCGCTCGCGCAGTTCGCCCAGCTCCTCATGCCGACGACCATGCCGCTCTCCGGCGCGCCGGCCGACTGGCGCATGCTGGCCGTGTCGCTCTCCAGGGCAGGCGGCGGGAGCGTGGCCTGCGCCGTGGCCGAGGAGGGGAGCGCGGCCCAGGCCACCGCCGACGCCGTCTACAGCCCGCCGCGCTTCGGCCGCCCGGCCATGCTCACTTTCCAGCGGGCCTGCGCGCTCGGCCTGGGCGACCGGATCGACGTCCGGATCGTCTGCGCCGGCTGATCGCGCTCGTCGCCGGCCCTCGAAGGGCCGCTCCGGAAACCGTCACTCCGTCCCGTGTTCACGGGTCACGGATCCGGGCGACCACGCCGAACGCTCCGTAAATCGGCCCCCCGCGCGCTCACCGGCGCGGCGGCGGCGCGCCGATCCCCATCCGAGGACGGCCATTTTCGCGAGGGCGGGTGTCCTCCGAGTCGAACCCACGGCCATCTCTGGCCGGGAGGCCGTCCGTGTCCTCGCGCACCGTCCGCCGCTCGCACACCCTCGTCGCTCTCGTCGCCCTCGCCGCCGCGCTCTCCGCCTGCGGTGGAGGCGGGTCCGGGGGCTCGCCGCCGCCCCCGCCGCCGCCGCCCGCGTCGATGACCATCACCGCGGTGACGCCCTCGAGCGGGCCCGCCGCGGGCGCCTACGACGTCACCATCGACGGCACCGGCTTCGGCGCCGGGACGAGCGTCCGCTTCGGGACGGCCGCCGCCGCGAGCGTCACGGTGGTGAGCTCGACCCGGCTCGTCGCGGTCGCCCCGGCCCACGCGGCCGGGATGGTCGACGTCGAGGCGGTCGGCGCCGGCGGCGAGACCGTCCTCGACCCCTCCGCCTTCCGCTTCGTCGATCCGCCGGCGCTCACCTTCCTCGACCCGGGCCACCTGCCACAGGCGGGCGGCACCGTCATCCTCCACGGCAGCGGCTTCGTCGACGGCGCGCGCGTCCTCTTCGGCGCCGACGCCTCGGTCGGCCCGGCGCAGTGGGTGGCCGCCGACCAGCTGGTGGCGGTCGCGCCGGCCCACGCCGCCGGCGCGGTCGACGTCGCCGTCGTCAACCCGGACGGTCAGCGGGCCGCGCTCCCGGCCTCGCTCGTCTTCGACGCGCCGCCGCCCCCGCCGCCGCCCCCGCCCGTCAGCCCGCCCGTGCTCTCGTCGCTGGCGCCGGCCACCGGCCCGGAGACCGGCGGCACCGTCGTCACGCTCACCGGCTCGAGCTTCTCCGCCCAGGCGACCGCCACCTTCGGCGGCTCGCCGGCCACCGTCACCGCCGCCTCGGTCACCAGCCTCACCGTGGTGGCGCCGCCGCACGCGCCCGGCGCGGTGGAGGTGGCCGTCGCCAACCCGGACGGCCAGCGCTCCGCCCTCGCCGGCGCCTACGCCTACGTGGCGGTGCCGGCCCCGGCGCCGTCGATCGCCTCGATCGCCCCGACCTCCGGCCCGGCGGCGGGCGGCACCGCCGTCACCGTCTCGGGCGCCAGCTTCCAGCAGGGCGCCACCGTCACCGTCGGCGGCGTCGCCGCCACGGTGGGCACGATCACCGCGAGCGCGATCGCCATCGTGACGCCGGCTCACGCCGCCGGCGCGGCCGACGTCTCGGTCACGAACCCGGACGGCCAGAAGGCCTCGCTCGCCGCCGCCTTCACCTTCCTCGCGCCGCCGCCGCCCCCTCCGCCGGCCCCGTCGATCGCCTCGATCGCCCCGACCTCCGGCCCGATCGCCGGCGGCACGGCCGTCGCCATCGCCGGCGCCAACTTCCAGGCCGGCGCCACCGTCAGCGTCGGCGGCGTCGCCGCCACCGTCGGCTCGGTCAC
>DASTGK010000057.1:0-5323 GCA_035719085.1 Anaeromyxobacteraceae bacterium | reverse complement strand
CTGCGGGGCGTTGCGGATCTGCTGGATGGTGCCGCGGAAGCGCTCGTTCGGGTAAGCATCGACGAGGAAGCTCGCGTTCATGCCCGCCTTGAGCTTGCCGACGTCGCCCTCGGTGACGTTGGTGTCGACCTGCATCTTGCGCAGATCCTCGGCGATGGTGAAGAGCACCGGCGCCTGCAGCGAGGCCGCCACCGTCTGCCCGACGTCGACGTTGCGCGAGATGACCACCCCGCTCGTCGGGGAGCGGATGTCGGTGTAGGCGAGGTTCACCCTGGCCATGTAGAGCGCGGCGCGCGCCACCCCCTCGCCGTGCGGCCCCGAGCGGCCGGGCGCCCCGCCCTCGGGCGCGCCGAAGCCGGGCGGCGGCTTGAAGCGCAGGGCCGCGTTGGCCACCTTCAGCACGTCGTCCTTCTCGGCGTAGATGAAGGTCACGTTGGCGGTCATGCCCGGCTTGAGCTTCAGCTCCGGGTTGGCCACGTCGATGACCGCGTCGTAGGTGACGACGTTCTGCACCGTGGTGGGCGAGTTGCGGATCTGGCGCACCGTGCCCTTGAAGACCTCCGACGGGTAGGCGTCCACGGTGAAGGTGGCGGCCATGCCGTCCTTGAGCCGCCCCACGTCGGCCTCGGCCACGCTCGTGTCCACCTGCATCTTGGCCAGGTCCTCGGCGATGACGAAGATGGTCGGCGCCTGCAGCGAGGCGGCCACGGTCTGGCCCACGTCCACGTTGCGCGAGATGACCGTGCCGCTCGTCGGCGAGAGGATGTCGGTGTAGGCGAGGTTGACGCGGGCCTGCGAGAGCGCGGCGCGGGCCTGAGCCACGGTGCCCTCCGCCGCCTGCACCGCCGCCGCCGCCGCCTCGGCGTTCGACTGGGCGGTGTCGGTGTCGGCCTGGGCCACCAGCTTCTTCTCGGCCAGCGCCCGCGTCCGGTCGGCCTGCCGCTGCGCGTCCACCGCCTGCGCCTTGGCCTTGGCCAGGTTGCCCTGGGCCGCGAGCAGGTTGGCGCTCGCCTGGTCCACCGCGGCCTGGAAGAGCTGCGGGTCGATCTTGGCGATGCGCTGCCCCTTCTTCACCGTCGAGTTGAAGTCGGCGGAGAGCTCGGCGATGCGGCCGGAGACCTGGCTGCCGACCTGCACCGTGACGATGGCGGAGAGCGTGCCGGTGGCGGTCACCTTGGCCACGAGCCGGCCGCGCTCGACGCGGGCCGTCTCGATCTTCGACTCCTGCTTGGCGGGGCCGCGCCCCTTCCAGGCCCAGAGGCCCAGGGCGGCGGCGGCGAGGCCGGCGGCGACGAGGAGGATGCGCTTCTTCATCATGAGGGCTCCGGCGGGTGGGTCCGGTGGGTCTCTAGCACGGCGATGGCCGCGGGCCAGCCCGCGGCGAGGCGGAAGATGTCCGGCCCCCGCGAAGGCCGGGTGTCCACCGCGTGAACGAATGTGAAGCGGCCCCGGCCGCCGCGAGGGCGACCAGGGCCGGGTCGAGTGCCCGTGCGGCGAAAGGCGCTAGACGCCGAGCTTCTTGAAGAAGTCGTTCCCCTTGTCGTCCACCAGGATGAAGGCCGGGAAGTCGACCACCTCGATCTTCCAGACCGCCTCCATCCCCAGCTCGGGGAAGTCGATGACCTCCACCTTCTTGATGTTCTCCTCGGCCAGCACCGCGGCCGGGCCGCCGATGGAGCCGAGGTAGAACCCGCCGTACTTCTGGCAGGCGTCGGTCACCTGCTTCGAGCGGTTGCCCTTGGCGATCATCACCATCGACGCGCCGTGCGACTGGAGCAGGTCGACGTAGCTGTCCATGCGGCCGGCGGTGGTCGGGCCGAAGGAGCCCGAGGGCTTGCCCGGCGGCGTCTTGGCCGGGCCGGCGTAGTAGACCGGGTGGTCCTTCAGGTACTGCGGCACGCCCTTGCCGGCGTCGAGGAGCTCCTTGAACTTGGCGTGGGCGATGTCGCGCGCCACGACCAGCGTCCCGGAGAGGAGGAGCGGCGTCGAGACCGGGTGCCTGGAGAGCTCGGCCAGGATCTCCTTCATCGGCTTGTTGAGGTCGATCTTCACGCCGTGCTCGTGCTTGCCGGTCTTGTAGGCGGCCGGGATGAGGCGGCCCGGATCGTGGTCCAGGTCCTCGAGCCAGAGGCCGTCCTTGTCGATCTTGGCCTTGATGTTCCGGTCGGCCGAGCAGGAGACGCCCATGCCCACCGGGCAGGAGGCGCCGTGGCGCGGCAGCCGGACGACGCGCACGTCGTGGGCGAAGTACTTGCCGCCGAACTGGGCCCCGATGCCGAGCTTGTTGGCCGCCTCGAGCAACCTCTGCTCGAGCTCCACGTCGCGGAAGGCCTGGCCCACGGCGCCGCCGCTGGTCGGCAGCCCGTCGTAGTACTTGGTGGAGGCGAGCTTCACCGTCTTGAGGCAGGCCTCGGCCGAGGTGCCGCCGATGGCGATGGCGATGTGGTAGGGCGGGCAGGCGGCCGTGCCGAGGTACTTCATCTTCTCGACGAGGAACTTCTCGAGCGTCGCCGGGTTGAGGAGCGCCTTGGTCTCCTGCCAGAGCATCGTCTTGTTGGCCGAGCCGCCGCCCTTGGCGAGGAAGAGGAACTTGTACTCGCTCCCCCTGGTCGCGTAGACGTCCACCTGCGCCGGCAGGTTGTCGCCGGTGTTCTTCTCCTCGTAGAGCGTCAGCGCGCTGGTCTGCGAGTACCGGAGGTTCTCCTTCCGGTAGGTCTCCCAGATGCCCTTGGAGATGGCGGCCTCGTCGTCGCCGCCGGTCCAGACGCCCTGCCCCTTCTTCGCCACCACGGTGGCGGTGCCGGTGTCCTGGCAGATGGGCAGCTCGCCGCGCGCCGCGATCTCGGCGTTGCGCAGGAAGGCGAGCGCCACGCCCTTGTCGTTCTGCGAGGCCTCCGGGTCGGAGAGGATCTTGGCCACCTGCTCGTTGTGCGCCTTGCGCAGGAAGAAGGAGCACTCGCGCATCGCCTCGCGGGCGAGCGTGGTGAGGGCGGCGGGGTCGACCTTCAGCACCTCCTTGCCGTCGAAGGACGCCACCGACACGCCCTCCTTGCCGAGGAGGCGGTACTGGGTCGTGTCCTTCGCGAGCGGGAAGGGCTCGGCGTACTGGAACTCGGCGGTCGCCATGGCGTGGCTTCTCCTGTGGAGGGAAGAGGGTCCGTGGTCCGGCGTGCGGGACCAGAATGAAAGCACGCCGGCGCCGCCCGTGTCGATCCTGGAGCGCGGCCGAAAAGCGGAGCGGAGCGGTCCATTCCAGCGGTCGCCGGGGCGCCGCGCGGCGCTCACCCGCGGCGCAGGACGAACCAGGCCGCGCCGAGGAGGCCGGCCACGCCGCTCGCCACGTAGACCAGCCCCGCCGCCACCGCGCCCCAGCCGGTGACGAGGCCGGAGCTGGCCCGCACCTCGCGGCGCAGCAGGCCGTCGCGCACGCCGAGCCAGACGGTCACCGCGCCGGAGACGGCCAGCACCAGCACCACGGCCCAGTGCAGCGGGTTCGAGCGGTCGAGGAGGAGCTCCATGGCGCCGCCGAGCCCTACCGCGCCGGCGCCGCTCGACGCAACCACCCGGGCGCGGCTACCATCCGCGCCCTCTCTCGCAGCCCGGAGGTGCGCGCATGGCCAAGCCGAAGATCGAGGACGTGGTGAAGGGGAAGGGGCCGGAGGCGGTCCGCGGCAAGACCGTCGAGGTGCACTACACCGGCTGGCTCACCGACGGCACGAAGTTCGACAGCTCGGTGGGCGGCAGCCCGTTCTCCTTCAAGCTCGGCGCCGGCGAGGTGATCGAGGGCTGGGACCGCGGCGTCGCCGGCATGAAGGTGGGCGGCAAGCGCAAGCTCACCCTCCCCCCGGAGCTGGGCTACGGCGCGGCCGGCGCGCCCCCGGAGATCCCCGGGAACGCCACGCTGGTCTTCGAGGTGGAGCTGCTCGCGGTCTACTGATCGGGCGGGCCGGCCAGCTCGCGCAGCCGCAGGCCGACCGCCTCGCAGACCTGCAGCGACGGGGAGGTTCCGCCCAGCCCCTGCAGCCGGAACTGGTCCTTCACCTTGGGGCCGCGCGTCTCGACGCGCAGCTCCCGCGGGAAGAGGCTGTAGAAGGCGAAGACGCGCAGGATCCGGTCGAGGAAGCCGACCGCGTCCACCCCCTCGACGTCGACCACCAGCTCCTTGCCGGTGCGCGTCAGCGTGAAGCCGTCGAGCACCAGGTTGGCGGTGGAGGCCTCGGCGGGCGCCCGCCCCTCGCGCGCCAGGCCGAGGTAGTCGATGGCGCGGGCGTCGACGGAGCGGTCGAGCGGCTCGACGATCAGCTCCGCCTCCCAGCGGTGGACGGCGCCGCGGGTGCCGTGGAGGCTGACGACGTTGACGAGGCGCGCGGCCAGCGCCGCGGCCAGCCGGCCGACCCAGCCGGCGTAGAGCACGCCGGCCATCCGCACCTCGTACCGGCCGCCGCCGAGCTCGGTCACCTGGCAGCCGCCCGCCGCCGCCACACCGTGCCCCGTCTCCTCGCCCGTGATCACGCGCTTCCTCCAGCCCCCCTCCGTCACCGCACGCCCGTCCCTCGGTCCCGTCAGTGCAAGGCTTTCGCCACCGGGATCTCCCCGCAATCACCGCGCGGGGCGAGCCGCGGTCCGGCGGCGCGGCCCGATCGCCGGGCGGCGCTGCCCGCCTCGCGGGCACCCTCCCGAGACGCCGCGCCCCGGGCGAGGCGCGGCTCCACCGCGCTCAGAGCCGCGCCAGCGCCGCGGTGAGCAGCCGCCAGAAGTTCCCGACCGACGGGATGGAGACGTGCTCGTCCGGCGTGTGGACGTCCCACATGCTCGGGCCGATCGAGGCCATCTCCAGGCCCGGGTACTTCTCGCCGATGAGGCCGCACTCCAGGCCGGCGTGGATCGCCTTCACGATCATCCGCTTGCCGAAGAGCTCCTGGTTCACGCCGTTCAGGAGCGCCACCACCTGGGCGCCCGGCTCCGGCTTCCAGCCCGGGTAGCCGCCGGAGTGCTCGGCCGCGAAGCCGCAGGCGGCCGCCACCGCCGCGATGCGGGCGGCGAGCGCCCTCTTCGACGCGTCGATGGAGGAGCGGCTGAGGAAGCAGATCTCGACCGCGTCGTCGCGGGTCTCGCAGAGCCCCATGTTGGTGGAGGTCTGGACCAGCCCGGCGATGTCCGGGCTCATCGCCTCGACGCCGTGCGGGCCGGCGAGCAGGAGCGCCACCACGGCGCGGGCGTCGGCCTCGCTCATGGGCGCGCCGGCGGCGCCCGGCTCGACCGCCACCTCCAGCCCCGGGTCGAAGGCGCCGTAGGCGGCGCGCCACTCGCCGGCGAGACGGGC
>DASTGK010000056.1:0-4070 GCA_035719085.1 Anaeromyxobacteraceae bacterium | reverse complement strand
AGCTTACCGATCTTGCCGAAAGCGAAACGCGGCGGCTTTCGGGTCTCGTCGAAACGCTGTTGTCGGCCTCACCTCGCGGAGCGCCGAGCGGACGCGGATGACGCCGCCGCTCTGCGCCACGATGCCGTAGACGGTCGAGAGGCCGAGGCCGGTCCCCTTCCCCGGCCCCTTGGTGGTGAAGAAGGGCTCGAAGATGCGGGCCCGGGTCGCCTCGTCCATGCCGACCCCGTCGTCCTCCACCGAGAGGACCGAGAGCGGCCCGCCCGGCAGCCCGGGGTCGGGGCAGGCCGCGCGCGCCGGTCCTTCCAGCTCCGAGACGGCGACGGTGACGCGGCCGCCGGCGGGCATGGCGTCGCGCGCGTTGACCACCAGGTTGACGATCACCTGCGCCAGCTGGCTCGGGTCGGCCTGGACCGGCCCGCGCGCCGGGGTCCGCACCTCGAGCGTCACCGTCTCGCCGAGCAGGCGGCGCAGCATCGGCTCGAGCTCGCGCGCCGCGCCGGCCAGCTCGAGCGGGCGCGGGGCGAGCCGCTGGCGGCGGCTGAAGGCGAGGAGCTGGCGCGTCAGCGTGGCGGCCCGCTCGCCCGAGGCGACGATCTCCGAGGCGTCGGCGCGCGAGGGGTGGCCGGCCGGCAGGTCCTGCTCGATGAGCCGGGCGCAGGAGAGGATGGCGGTGAGCAGGTTGTTGAAGTCGTGGGCCACGCCGCCGGCCAGCTGCCCGACCGCCTCCATCTTCTGCGCCTGGCGCAGCTGCTCCTCCAGGTCGGCCCGCTCGGCGGCGCCCCGCTCCAGCGAGCCGGCCATGTCGTCGAAGGCGCGGATGAGCTGCCCCACCTCCTCGCCGCCCGGCTCGAGGCCGGTGCGGGCGGAGAGGTCGCCCGCGGCGATGCGGCGGGCCGCGGTCCCGAGCGCCCTGAGCCGGCGCACCAGCAGGAACTCTCCCATGAGCCCGGCCACCGCGAGCGAGAGGAGCGCCACCACCCCCAGGCCGCCGAGCGTCCGCCCGACGATCCGGTCGACCGGCGCCAGCACCGCCGCGGCCGGCAGGCCCGCCACCACCCGGATGACCACGTCGCCGTCGGGCTCGCGGACCTCGTAGAGGGCGAAGATGCGGCGGACGCCGTCGGCGCCGGCCTCGTCGATGGGGTCGTCCGCCGCGGCCAGCCGGGCGAGGAGTTCCGCGTCGTAGGTCGTCCCGGTCGGCCCGCCTCGGCCGCGCGCCGCGAGCACGACCCCCCGGTGGTCGAGGACCGCCACCTCGGCGCCGGCCGGCGCCTCCACCGCGTCGAGCCGCCGCTGCAGCTCGCGCACGTCGAGCGAGGCGAAGGCCACGGCCACGAGCCGCCCGCCGTCGCCGAGCACCGCCCGGGCGAGGCCGAGCGCCCCGGCGCCCCGCACGCGCGAGACGACGTACTCGCCGACGCCGAAGCCACGGCTCGCCACCGCGTCCTTGAAGAAGCGGCGGTCCGAGAGATCGACGGGCCCCGCGAGCGCCGCCGCCGAGCAGAAGAGCCGGCCGTCCGGCAGCGTGGCGCCGACGTTGAGGTAGGTCCGGTCCTGGGCCAGGAGCGGCGCCACGGCGGCGCTGCAGCCGGGGTCGTGCCGGGCGATGCGGTGCAGCCGGGAGAGGCCGAGCAGGAGGCCGCGCGCGCCGTCGATCGAGCGCTGGTTGCTCTCCCCGACCAGCGTGGCCAGGCGCGTGGCCTCGCCCCGGGCCTCATCCACCAGGAGCCGCCGCTGCGCGTCGACCGCCACCAGCACGATGGCGACGGCCGGGACGAGCACCACCAGCACGAGGAGCAGGAGCCGGACTCGAAGACCTTTGAACGCCAACCGGTGCACCTCGGCCGCGGGAGGGGGCCGGCGCACCTTAGCCCAGCCGCCGGTGGGGAACCCAGGGTAGGATGTGGGCGTGAAGCTCCCCCGCGCCCTCCAGATCGACGCCCCCCTGCCGCCGCGCGGCCCGGCCCGCTGGGCCACCATCGCCGGCCTGGTGGTGGGCGGCCTGGTGGCCGTCCTCGTGCCGGTCTTCTTCGCCGTGCTGCTCTGGGGGCTCTGGAACGGCTGAGGCGGGCGCGTCAGCGCCCCGAGGTCGGCGCCGCGGCGCCGGCCGGCAGCGCCGCCAGGCCGCGCCGCAGCGTCTCGGCCACGACCGCCCGCAGCAGGTCGGTCGCGAACGGCTTCTCCAGGACCGGGTTCGGCACCGAGGCGAGGAAGCGGCGCGCCGGCTCGTGCAGGGCACCGCCCGTGACGAAGACCACGCGGAGGGCCGCCGCCGGGTCGCGCGCGAGGAGCCGCGCGTGCAGCTCCATCCCGGTGGTGCCGGGCATCATCAGGTCGCAAAGGATCACGTCCGGCGGCGGCGGCCTCGCCAGCCGCTCGAGCGCCACGTCGGCCGACTCGATCACCTCCACGTCGTGCTGCGCCCCGAGGATGCGCCGCATGGTGCGGCCGACGTAGGGCTCGTCGTCCACCACCAGGACCCGGGCGCGCGCGCCGGGCGCCTGGGTCGAGGCGCCGAGCGCCGCCGTCGGGAGCGGCCGGCTCGCCACCGGCGCCGCGGGCAACCGGACCGTCATGGTGGTGCCGGCGCCGGGGGCGGTGCGCACGGCGATCTCGCCGCCCATGGCCGCCACCGTCCGCTGGCAGATGGCGAGGCCGAGGCCGGTCCCCTCGCCGTGGCGCTTGGTCGAGAAGAACGGGTCGAAGATGTGCGGCAGCACGTCCGGCGGAATCCCGGTGCCGGTGTCGATCACGTCGAGCCGCACCCGGCCGTCCGGCTCGAGCGCCGCGGCGAGCCGCACCTCGTTCGCCTCGGGGCGGCCCTCCGGGATGGCCTGGGCGGCGTTGACGATCAGGTTGAGCACCACCTGGCCGAAGCGCGCCGGATCGCCGGCCACCGGCGGCACCGGCCCGAGGTCGAGCACGGCGCGGGCCCGGTTGCGCAGGGCGCCCGACGCCAGGTTGAGCGCCGATCGGACGGCCGCCGCCACGTCCACCGGCTCGCGCCGGTCGGCGCCCGGGCGCGACAGGGCTCGCAGGTCGCCGACGATCTGCCGGACCCGGGCCGCCCCCTCGTTCGCCTCGTCGAGCGCCTGGCGCGCCTGGGCCAGCGCCTCGGGCGGCGTGGCGGCGCCGCCCGCCAGCGCCTCGCGCGCGTAGGCCAGGTTGCCGGCCACGTAGGAGAGCGGGTTGTTGAGCTCGTGGGCCACGCCGGCCGCCAGGCCGCCGAGCGAGGCCATCCGGTCGGCCGCCGCCAGCCGGAGCTGCAGCTCGTCGCGATCGGTCAGGTCCTCGACCACGGCCACCGCCTGCTGGAAGCGGCCGGCCCCGTCGCGGATGGCCGAGACGGCGTAGCGGACGTGGCGCGCGGCGCCGTCGGGGCGCACGTAGCGCCGCTCGACGTCGTAGCGGTCGCGCTCGCCGCGCACCAGCGCCGCGAAGTCGGCGGTGCCCTCGGCGCGGTCGTCCGGGTGGAGCAGCTCCTGGAAGCGCCGCCCCGCGAGCGCGGACCGGTCGAGGCCGCTCATCCGGCAGAGCACCTCGTTGAAGTCGGCGAGCCGCCCGTCCGCCTCCACGAGCGCCATCCCGACGCCGGCGCCGTGGAAGGCGGCCGCGAAGCGGGCCTCGCTGTCGCGCCGCTCGGCCTCGCCGCGCCGCCGGCGGGTCCGCTCGCCCAGCCAGAGGGCCAGGGCGGCGAGGGCGGCGGCGCCGAGCACGGTGGCGAGCCAGGCCATGCGGCGTCGATGGTAGCAGGCGCAGCGGGTGGCCCGGCGCCGAGGGCGCGGTCCTTGTCGGGGCTGCGCGCCGTTCCGCGCTAGGCTCCAGCCATGTCTGACACGTCGCTCGACCCGCTCCTCGCCCAGGATCCCATCTGGCGCCCCGCGCCACCGGACGCCGCGGAGTGGTCGCGCCGCGCCGACGAGCCGGGCGCGCCCGAGCCGCTGCGTCAGGAGGCGCGCTGGTGGCGCGCCCACGCGGCCGGGCTGGCGGGCGACTGGGCCGAGGTGTCGCGGCTCGCCGAGGCGGGGCTGGGCGAGCCCTTCTCGCTGCGCGAGGCCTCGCGGCTC
>DASTGK010000055.1:0-4581 GCA_035719085.1 Anaeromyxobacteraceae bacterium | reverse complement strand
CGGACGCGCCTCGCCTGGATCGGCCCGCGGCTCGCCCTGACCGGCGCCTCGGCCGACGCCTGGCTGCGCTGCCGGTCGGGGGGCGAGCGGGCCGTGGCGTTCGGGCTCCTGCGCTGGCTCGTCGACCCGGCCCAAGGCGTCGCCGGCCTGGCCCCCGAGGCCCCGGCCCTCTGGCGCCGGCTCCAGCCGGTCTCGCCGGAGGCGCTGGCCGCGAGCGCCGGGCTGCCCTGGCGCGAGGTGGAGCGGCTCGCACGCGAGCTCGCCGCCCGGCGCCCGTCGGCGCTCCTCGGCCCGGGGCCGGCGGCGCAGGGCGAGGACGCCACCGCGCTCGCCGGCGCCGTGGCGCTCCTCAACCACGTGCTCGGCAACACCGGCGCGACCGTGCTCCTCGGCCTCGACGCGCGCGAGGACCCGGCCACGCCCTACGCCGGCGTGCGCCGCCAGGTCTTCCACCAGGCGGGCGCCGTGAAGGTGCTGCTCGTCCACCGCGTCGATCCGGTCGGGACGCTGCCCGAGGCTCTCCACGCCGGGGAGGCGATCGGCCGCGCCGGCCTCGTCGTCGGCACCTCCGACCGGCCCGACGCCACGCTGGCGAGGGCCCACCTCGTCCTGCCGGACCACCACACGCTCGAGGCCTTCGAGGACGCGGTGCCCAGGCGCGGGGTGGTGAACCTGGGCCAGCCGGCCATGACGCCGCTCGGCGACACCCGGCCGCTCGTGCAGGTGCTGCTCGAGGTGGGCGCGAAGCTGCCGGCCGCGGCGGCCCACTTCCCCTTCGCCGATCCATATGAGCTCGCCCAGGCCCGGGGCGAGAAGTACGCGGCCGAGGTGCTCGGCCGGCCGCTCGACCCGGCCCTGGCGCGCGACGCCGCCCAGCGCGGCGGGCTGTGGGCCGACCCGCCGCCGACCGCCACGCCCGCGCCGCCGCGCCGGCTCGAGGCGGCCGAGGAGCTGCTCGAGCCGCCCGCCGCCGCGCCCGCCGCGCTGGCGCTCGTCCCCTACCCCACGCCGCTGCGGCGCGAGGGGGGCGGCGCGCCGGTCCCCTGGCTCGAGGAGGTGCCCGACGTGATGTCGAGCGTGAGCTACTCGGGCTGGGCCGAGCTCTCGCCGGAGCGGGCGCGCCTCCTCGGCGTCCGCACCGGCGACTTCCTCGCGGTCGCCACCGTGGCCGGCCGGGCCGAGCTGCCGGCCTACGTGACGCCCGCCATCCGCGACGACGCGATCGGCGTGCCGCTCGGCGCCCCGGGCGTCCGGGCGCTGCTCGCCCCGGCGTGGGAGGGGCGGAGCGGGGCGCTGCGCTTCACCGGCCAGGCGGTGACGGTGACGCCGGCCGGCCGCCGCACGGCGCTGCCGCTGCTCGAGGGCAGCCCGTACCAGCACGGCCGCGAGATCGTCCGGACCGTGAGCACCGCCGCCCCGGCGCTGGCGCGCCCCGACCTCTCGGCCGTCATGTACCAGCCGCCGGCCCACCCGGAGCACCGCTGGGGCATGGCCATCGACCTCGACCGGTGCACCGGCTGCCAGGCCTGCGTCGTCGCCTGCTACGCCGAGAACAACGTGCCGGTGATGGGGCCGGAGGCGGCGCGGCAGGGGCGCTCCATGGCCTGGCTGCGGATCGAGCGGTACCTGGGCGACGAGCCGGGCGGGCCGCTCGAGCTGGACCTGCTCCCCATGCTCTGCCAGCAGTGCACCAACGCGCCCTGCGAGCCGGTCTGCCCGGTGCTCGCCACCTACCACACCGAGGAGGGGCTGAACGCGCAGGTCTACAACCGCTGCGTCGGCACCCGCTACTGCTCGAACAACTGCCCGTACAAGGTCCGGACCTTCAACTGGCGCGACGCCCGCTTCGAGCGGCCGCTCGACCTGCAGCTCAACCCGGACGTCACGGTCCGCTCCAAGGGCGTCATGGAGAAGTGCACCTTCTGCGTGCAGCGGATCCGCGCCGCCGAGATCGACGCGCGCGGCGAGCAGCGGCCGGTGGCCGACGGCGAGATCGTGCCGGCCTGCGCCCAGACCTGCCCGGCCCAGGCCATCACCTTCGGCGACCTGAACGACCCGGCCTCGCGCGTGTCGCGCCTGGCCGCCCAGCCGCGCGGCTTCGCCGCCCTCGAGGAGCTGAACACGCGGCCGGCCATCACCTACCTGGCGAAGGTCCGCGAGCGGGAGGAGCCGTGAGCACCGCCCTCGCCTTCCGCCGCCTGCAGGAGACGGTCCGCGCCACGCACGGGCGGCCCGGCCCGGCCTACGTCCTCTCGGTGGCGCTCGCCGCCACGCTGGCCGGCTTCGGCGGCTGGTGCTACTCGCTCATCGTCCGCGAGGGGCTCCACTGGACCGGCCTCATGCGCCCCGTCATGTGGGGCACGCTCATCACCGACTTCGTCTTCTGGGTCGGCATCGCCCACTCCGGCACGCTCATCAGCGCCATCCTCTTCCTCTTCCGGGCCCGGTTCCGCACCGCCGTCTACCGGGTGGCCGAGATGATGACGGTCTTCGCCGTCATGACGGCCGGGCTCTACCCCATCTTCCACCTGGGGCGCCCCTGGTTCGCCTACTGGCTCCTGCCGCTCCCGAACGAGCGCGGCCTCTGGGTCAACTTCAAGTCGCCGCTCGTCTGGGACGTCTTCGCCGTCTCCACCTACCTGACCGTCTCGGCCATCTTCCTGGTGGTCGGCATGGCGCCGGACAACGCGGCGCTGCGCGACGAGGCGACCGGCTGGCGGCGCCGGCTCTACCGGCTGCTCTCCTTCGGGTGGCGGGGCACCGACGAGCAGTGGCGCCACTACACCCGCGCCTACCTCTTCTTCGCCGCCTTCGCCACGCCGCTCGTGGTCTCGGTGCACAGCGTCGTCTCCTGGGACTTCGCCGTCTCCATCACCCCCGGCTGGCACTCGACCCTCTTCCCGCCCTACTTCGTGGCCGGCGCCATCCTCTCCGGCGTGGCCATGGTGATCACCATCCTCGTCCCCATGCGGCGGGCCCTGCGGCTCGAGGCCATCGTCACCCCGGCCCACCTCGACATGCTGGCGCGGCTGCTCATCCTCACCTCCGGGATCATCACCTACTCGTACACCACCGAGATCCTGACGGCGCTGCGCCTGCCGCCCGCCGACCCGGAGCGCGCCACGCTCCTCTTCCGCATGAGCGGCACCTACGCGCCGCTCTTCTGGCTCATGGTGGCCTGCAACTGCGTCGGGCCGGCGCTGCTGCTGATCCGGAGGGTGCGCGCCACCACCTGGTCGCTCCTCGTCGTCTGCGTCCTCGTGAACGTCGGCATGTGGCTGGAGCGGTTCAACATCGTGGTCACCTCGCTGGCCCACGACCGGCTCCCCTTCGACTGGCGCACCTACTGGCCGACCTGGGTCGAGTGGGGCATGACCTTCGGCGCCTTCGGCTGGTTCTTCTTCTGGTTCCTGCTCGGCCTGAAGCTCCTCCCGTCGGTCTCGATCTCCGAGCTGAAGGAGGAGCTGGCCCACGACGCGCACGCCGCGGCCCACGAGCCCGCCGACGCCGCGGGAGGTCCGGCCCATGCCGACTGAGCGCGGCGTCCTCGCCACCTTCGAGGAGCCCTGGCGCGCCGCCGCCGCCATCCGGGCGCTCCGCGCCGCCGGCGTCGGGACGGTCCAGGTCGCCATGCCGGCCCCCTTCCCGGAGGTGGTCGAGGCGATCGGCCGACCCCGCAGCGGCCTGGCCTTCGTCACGCTGCCCGGCGCGGCGCTCGGCCTGCTCGGCGGCGTCGCCCTCACGGTGGGCGGCTCGCTCGCCTGGCCGCTCGTCGTGGGCGGCAAGCCGCCGGCGGCGGTGCCGGCCTTCGTGGTGGTCATCTTCGAGCTCACGGTGCTCGTCGGCTCGCTCGTCAACCTGGGCGCGGTCGCCGCCACCACCCGGCGCGGCGGGGCCACCGGCCGCTTCCCGGCCCACGCCCGCTTCAACGGCGACCGGATCGGCGTCTTCGTCCCGGGCGGCGGCGAGGAGGCGGCGCGCCTGCTCGCCGGCCAGGGGGCGGAGGAGGTGGAGCATGTGGGCTAGCTCGCGCGCCGCGGCGGCGCTCCTCCTCCTCGCGGCCGCCGGCTGCCGCAACGACTGGCGCACCGACATGTGGTACCAGCCCTCGGTCCGGCCGGAGGACGCGCCGCGCCCGCTCCCGGAGCGGTCGGTGCCGCTCGGCGCCGGCCCGGCGTACGAGAGCCGCGACGACACCGAGGACCTGCCGAACCCGGTGCCGGCGACCCCGGCGTCGCTGGCCCACGGGCAGGCCATCTTCGTGGAGCGCTGCGCCCCCTGCCACGGCCCGGACGGCCACGGCGGCGGGCCGGTCTCCAGGTTCTTCCCCGAGGCGCCGGACCTGGCCTACGCCAAGGTGAAGGCGCGGAGCGACGGCTTCATCTGGGGCACCATCAGCTATGGCGGCAAGGCGATGCCGCCGGCGCGCGAGGGGCTCTCGGTCCGTGACCGCTGGGACGTGGTCAACCACGTGCGCGCCGTCCAGCGGACCACCCGCGGCGGGGGCGCGCCGTGACCGCGCTGCTCGCCAGCCCCGAGGAAGGCCGCGATGAGGTTCGGAATCGAGTGCCGGCGCGCGAG
>DASTGK010000054.1:0-4414 GCA_035719085.1 Anaeromyxobacteraceae bacterium | reverse complement strand
GCTGCACGCGCGACGGCGTCTACGTGCCGCTCGATCCGGGCTCGCCGCCGTCGCGCGTGCAGCTCATCGCCCAGGACTGCGGGCTGCGCCACGCCGTCATCTCGCCCCGGCTGCTCGACGGCTGGCTCGCCGCCGGCGTCTGCGCCCCGGTGGAGCACCTCTTCCTCTCGGAGGAGGCCGCGGCGCCGGCGGTGCCGGCCCCGGCGCGCCTCCACCCCTGGGCCGAGGTGCAGGGCGCCGACGCCGCGCCGCTCCCCTCCCCCGGCGACTCGCCCGACGAGCTCGCCTACCTGCTCTACACCTCCGGCTCCACCGGCGTGCCCAAGGGCGTGATGCTGTCGCACCGCAACGCGCTCGCCTTCACCGACTGGACGGCCGACTGGATCGGCCTCGGCGAGGCGGACCGGGTGGCGAGCGTGGCCCCGTTTCACTTCGACCTCTCGGTCTTCGACCTGTGGGGCTCCTTCTCGCGCGGCGCCACGGTGGTGGTGGTGGACGAGGCCACCGTCGTCTCCGGCCGCGCCATGCTCGACCGGATCCACGCCGAGCGGATCAGCGTCTGGTACTCGGTGCCCTCGGCGCTGGTGCTCATGCTGGAGAGCGGCGGGCTCGCCGAGCGCGGCGCGCCCTCCCTGCGCAGCGTCTTCTTCGCCGGCGAGGTCTTCCCGGTGAAGCACCTGCGCCGCGCCATGGCCGCCATCCCGCAGGCCCGCTTCCACAACCTCTTCGGCCCCACCGAGACCAACGTCTGCACCGCCTACGCGCTGGCGGCGCCGCCGCCGGCCGAGGCGACCGCCATCCCCATCGGCCGGGCCAGCTGCGGCGACGTGGCCACGCTGCTCGACCCGGAGGGGCGCGAGGTGCCGGACGGCGAGACGGGCGAGCTCTTCATCGAGGGGCCGACCGTGATGCTCGGCTACTGGGACGGCGGGCGCCGCACGCCGGCGCGCCACCCCTACCCCACCGGCGACCTCGTCTCGCGCCGCGCCGACGGCGAGCTCATGTACCACGGGCGCCGCGACCACCTGGTGAAGATCCACGGCTTCCGCGTGGAGCTCGGCGAGGTGGAGGCGGCCCTCTCGGCCCACCCGGCCATCCGCGAGGCCATCGCCTTCGCGGTCGACCAGACGCTGGTGGCCGTGGCCGTCCCAGAGTCGAGCGTCGTGTCGGTACTGGACGTGAAGCGGCACTGCGCGGCGAGGCTGCCGCGTTACATGATCCCGGCGGACGTCCGGCTGGTCCGGGATCTGCCGCGGACCTCGAGCGGCAAGGCCGACCGGGTCCGCACCAGGAGCGCGGTGCTGGCCGGCGACGCGTCCCTGCTCGAGCCCGTCGTCGCCCGGCCGGGGCCGGGGGAGGAGCGCGCGTGGAAGCCCGAGTGAAGGCCGACATCCGGCAGTACATCGTCCACACCTGGCTGAGCGGCGACGGCCGCGGCCTCGACGACGAGACCGACCTGCAGCAGAGCGGGATCCTCGACTCCTTCTCCACGCTGGCCCTGGTCTCGTTCCTCGACGACGCCTTCGCCGTCCAGCTCGAGCCGGCCGACATCAACGCCGAGTCCTTCCGCACCGTCAGCCGGCTGGCCCGGCTGGTGGCCGGCAAGCTCGAGCGCAAGGGGAGCGCCGGCGCCTGAGGGCCGCGCGCACGCTGACGCCACACCAGGAGGGTGCCATGGAGCAGACGCTGCGGAACATCGTCGCCAAGATCGCCGAGACCACGCCCGACTTCGACGCCACCGCCGACTTCCGGGAGAAGCTCAACATCGACTCGGTGCGCGCGCTCGAGATCGTCTTCGAGATCGAGAAGACGCTCGCCATCGCCGTGCCGGAGGACCGGTACGCCGAGGTGAAGAACCTCGAGCACCTGCTCGGCCTGATCCGCTCGATCAAGCCGTCGTAGGGCCGGCGACACCGGCGGGGACACGTCGTCCAGGGGGCGTTCCATGCCACAGCGCGTGGTGGTGACGGGTCTGGGGGTCGTCTCGGCCGCGGGGACCGAGCTCGACCCCTTCTGGCAGCACCTGATGGCCGGCCAGAGCTTCATCCGGCCGCTCGCGGGCTTCTCCTGCGCCGGGATGGAGGGGCTGGTCGGCAGCGAGGTGGCGCTGCCGCCCGAGGACGCCCTGCCGCCCTGGGTGGACCGCGACGCCACCCGGGCCCGCTGCGCCCACCTGGCGCTCGCCGCCGCCCGCCGCGCCCTCGGCGACGCCGCGCTGCCCGCGGACGGCGCCTGGCGCGAGCGGGCCGGCTGCGTCTTCGGCAGCACCATGGCCGAGGAGCGGCAGGCGAGCGCCCTCGACGACCGCTTCGCCGCCGAGGGGCTCGACGCCGTCGACCCGGGCTTCCTCGAGCGCGCCGACCCCTTCCGGCTCACCGGCGCGGTGGCGCGGGCGCACGGCCTGGGCGGCCCGGCGCTCATGACCACCACCGCCTGCAGCTCCGGCAACGCCGCCCTGGCGCTCGGCTACGACCTCGTCGCCAGCGGCGCGGCCGACCTGGTGGTGGCGGGCGGCGCCGACACCTTCACCCGCGCCGTCTTCACCGGGTTCCTCCGGCTCGGCGCCCTCTCCAAGTCCTTCTGCCGCCCCTTCGACAAGCGGCGCGACGGCGTCACCTTCGGCGAGGGGGCGGGGGCGCTGGTGCTCGAGGGGCTGGAGCACGCCCGGCGGCGCGGCGCCCGGCTCCGCGCCGAGGTGGCCGGCTACGGCATGAGCAACGACGCCCACCACATCACCGCGCCCGAGCCGAACGGCGACGGGTTCGCCCGCGCCATGCGCCAGGCCCTCGCCACCACCGGCCTCGCGCCGGAGCGGGTGGACTGGGTGAGCGCCCACGGCACCGGCACGCAATACAACGACCTCGGCGAGACGCGCGCCATGAAGGCGGTCTTCGGCGAGCGGGCCAGGGACGTGCCCATCAGCTCCATCAAGTCGATGCTCGGCCACACCAACGGCGCCGCCAGCGCCATCGAGGCGGTGGCCTGCGCGCTGGCGCTGGAGCGGCAGGCGGTGCCGCCCACGGCCAACCTCGAGGTGCCCGACCCGGAGTGCGACCTCGACTACGTGCCCGGCCAGGGGCGGGCGCGCCACGTGGGCGCCTGCCTCAACCTCTCCGCCGGCTTCGGCGGCTTCAACGTCTGCCTGGTCCTCGGGAGGGCGCCATGACCCCCGTCGCCGTCACCGGCTGCGCGGCCCTCACCCCGCTCGGCGATCGGGTCGACGCGCTCGCCGAGGCGCTCGCGGCCGGCCGCTGCGCCGTCCTCCCCCAGCCCGACCTGGGCGGCGCCGGCGCCGCCACCATGGGCGACTTCGACGCCACGACGTACTGCAACGTTCGCGGCCTGCGGCTCTACAGCCGCCCCACCCGGCTCGGCATCGCCGCGGTGGCGGTGGCGCTCGCCGACGCCGGGCTCGAGCCGGCCGCGGTGGCCGGCGAGGGGCTCGGCACCGTCACCGCCTCCACCTTCGGCCACCTCGAGACGCTCTTCGAGTACGACCGGAGCGTGGTGGCCCAGGGCCCGCTGCGCGGCAACCCCGCGCTCATGCCGCTCGCCCTGCCGAGCTCGCCGGGCGCGGCCATCGCCCTCTCCTTCGTGGCCAAGGCCTTCTCCCTCAGCCTGAGCGACGGCGGCGCCGGCTCGCTCGACGCGCTCGGGCTCGGCGCCCGGCTGGTGGCCGAGGGGCGCGCCAGGGTCGCGGTGGTGGTCGGGGCCTTCGGCCTCTGCCCGGAGCTGCAGGCCGCCGCCCGGCGCGCCGAGCTCCTCGCCCCCGACGGCGCGGTCCGGCCCTTCGACCGGCGGCGCCGGGGGACGGCGCTCGCCGACGGCGCGGCGGCGGTGGTCCTCGAGCGGCTCCCGGACGCGCGGGCCCGGGGCGCCGAGCCGCGCGGCTTCGTGGCCGGCCAGGCCTCCGCCTTCTCGGCCGACCCGGCCGGACGCGCCGCCGCGCTGGCGCGGGCCTGCCGGGGAGCGCTCTCCGCGAGCCGCGTCGCCCCGGCCGAGGTCGGCCTCGTCAGCGCCGGGGCGGGCGGCTCGGTCGAGGGGGATCGGGCCGAGGCGCAGGCGCTCGTCGAGGTGCTCGGGAGCGCCGCGCCCTTCACCCCGGTCGCCGCCGTGAAGGGGAACCTGGGCGACGCGGTCGACGCGAGCGGCCTGCTGCAAGCGGTGGTGGCGCTCGCCGCGCTGCGCGCCGGCAAGGCGCCGCGCATCGCCGGCCTGGAGGCGCCGGAGGTGGCCGGGCTCGGCTACCTCGATCGGCCCGGCGACGTCACCGCGCCGAGCGCCCTCGTCACGGCCACCTCCCTCGCCGGCGCCGCCTCGGCGCTGGTGCTCACGGCCCGCCATGACGGCTGACGCCCGCACCGGCCGCCCCGTCGCCGTCGTCACCGGCGGCACGCGCGGCATCGGCCGCGCC
>DASTGK010000053.1:0-3579 GCA_035719085.1 Anaeromyxobacteraceae bacterium | reverse complement strand
TCGGCCACAACCGGGTGGCCATCGCCGACAAGATCAACGAGTCGGCCCGGGGCACGGCGCGGGCCGCCGCGGCGCGGGCGCGGGCCGACGCGGAGCTCGCGGCGGCGCGGGTGGAGCGGCAGCGGCCGCGCCTGGAGCACGCCTGGGGCGTCTTCATCGGCCAGCCGCTGCAGCTGCCGGTGCCGCCCGAGGTGGAGGCGCTGGTGCTCGAGGCCGCCCGCCGCGGCGACCTGCCGGCGGCGCTCCGCCTCCTCGCCGGGCCGGTGCGAGAGGGCGTCGCGGCCGCGGCGCGCGAGCCGGCCGAGCGGCCGGGCGACATCTACAACAGCGGCGCGGCCCTCTCCGAGGAGGCCCTCGAGGCCTTCCTCGACGAGGTGGCCGGCCACCGGACGGTGCGGCGCGTCGAGCTCTCGCCGGAGGAGGTCCCGCCGGGCCTCGGCGACGCCTGGTGGTTCGGGGCCGAGCCCCAGTCGCTCGTCGCCTGCTTCCACCCCGACGGCCGGGTCGGCGAGCTCTTCCGGCGCGTCGGCCGCGCCGCCTTCAAGGGGCTGGGCGGCGTCACCGTCTGGGAGCTGTGCGGCGAGGGGGGCGGCCCGGCGGCGCTCGCGGCCGCGCTCGGGCCGGCGTGGCTGAGGGGGATGCCGTAGGCATCCCCCTCACCCCAGGACGATCTACCGCTTCGCGGCCAGCTGCCGGTCGATGACCGCCTTCAGGTTCTCGAACGGGACGGCGCCGACCACCTGCTCGCCGTTCACGATCATCGTCGGCGTGCCGTTGATGCCGAGCTGCGTGCCGAGCGCGTCGTCCTCCTGGATGCGGGCGCGGTACTTGGCCGAGGCGACGGTGGCCTTGAACTTCGACATGTCGAGGCCGATCTCCCGGGCCCACTGCTCGTAGGCGGCCGACGAGAGCTGCTGCTGGCCGGCGAACATCTTGTCGTGCATCTGCCAGAACTTGCCCTGCTCGCGCGCCGCCTCGGCGGCCAGCGCGGCCGGCATGGCGTTCGGGTGGAAGGGGAGCGGCTTGTGCTTCCAGGCGATGCGGACCTTGCTGCCGTAGGTCTCCTCGACCTGCTTCAGCGTCGGCTCGACGCGGGCGCAGAACGGGCACTGGAAGTCGGAGAAGAGGACGACCGTCACCGGCGCCGACGGGTTGCCCTTCACCGGGTCGTCGGGGCGGAGCGAGACCTTGACCGGGGCGCCGGGCGCCGGCGCGGCCGCCTGGGCGGGCGGGGGCGCGGGCGGCTGGGCCTCGACGTTGGCGTCGCAGGCCTTCTCGTAGAAGCCGGGGCCGCGCTTCGCGCCCTTGGCGAGGAGCGCGTCGGCCTTCTTGAGCTCCTCCTCGGCGACGGGCCGCATCATCTCGAGCGGGACGGCGCCGACCACCTGGCGGCAGTTGAAGAACATGGTCGGCGTGCCGTCGGCGCCCACCTTGCCGGCCTGCGCCTGGTCCTCGGCGACGCGCGCCTCACCGGCGCGGGCGGCCACGGCCGCCTTGAACTTGCGGAGATCGAGCCCGGCCTGGCGGGCGTACCCCTCGAGCTCCGTGGCGCCGAGCGCCTGCTGGTTCTGGAAGAGCAGGTCGTGGAACGGCCAGAACTTGCCCTGCTCGCGCGCCGCCTCGGCGGCCAGCGCGGCCGGCCTGGCGTTCGGGTGCATGGGGAGCGGCTGGTGCTTCCAGACGATCCGCACCTGGCCCGGGAAGGCCTGCTCCAGCTGCTTGAGCGTCGGCTCGACGCGGCCGCAGAAGGGGCACTGGAAGTCGGAGAAGAGGACCACCGTCAGCTTGGCGTCGGCCGGGCCGCGCGCCGGGTCGTCGGCGCGCACCGTGACCTTGTGGTAGGGCGACGGCGGCGGGGCGGGCGGTGCGGCCGGGGCCTGCGGGGCCGGGGCGGCGGCGCCGGCGAGCATGACGGGCGCCGTGGCGGCCCCCTCCATGATCTTGGCGTAGACCTGCGAGGCCGGGACGCCCGAGGCGACGAGCGCCTGCGCCTTGGCCAGCTCCTCGTCCACCACGGCGCGGAAGGCCTCGTACGGCTGGGCGCCGGAGACCTTGCGGCCGTTGATGAAGAAGGCCGGGGTGCCGTTGGCGCCGACCGAGTTGACGAGCGCCTGGTCGCGGCGGATGCGCGGCTCGTGGGTGCGCTGGGCGAGGGCGTTGCGCAGCCGGGCCACGTCGACGCCGACCGAGGCGGCCGCCTTCTCCAGGCTGGCCTGGTCGAGCGCCGGGGCCGAGTCGAAGAGGGCGTCGTGCATGGCCCAGAAGCCGGCGTCGCCCTTCTGCACCCGGGCCTCCTCGCTCGCCAGCGCGGCGGGCAGGGCGCTCTGGTGGAAGGGGAGCGGGTTCTGCTTGAAGACGAAGCGCACCTTGCCGGCGTAGGCCTGCTCGAGCTGCTTCATCGTCGGGCCGACCCGCTTGCAGAAGGGGCACTCGAAGTCCGAGGCCTCGACGATGGTCACGAGGGCGTCGGCCGGCCCCTTGGCGGGCGAGTCGTCGACCGGCACGCGGTAGACCGCCTTCGGGTCCTCCTGCGGGCGGGCCGGGCGCGGCGCGGCGGCCGGGCGCGCGGCGGGGGTGGGGGCGGGCGCCGGGCTGCCCACCACGGCCGACTTGGCGAAGAACCCGACGGCGACGCCGACGACCAGCGCCAGGATCCAGCTGACCTGCTTCATGAGACGTTCTCCTTCGTGAGGCGGTATTCCCTAGAACACCAGCGTGGCCGCCGCCATGCCCAGGAACTGGTCGGCCGAGACGTTGACGCCCGGGGTCGTGTCGCGCCGCGTGAAGCTCTCCCACCGCGCCGAGACGTTGAGGAGGACGGAGCGGTCGAGCACCGCCACGCCCACGCTCCCCTCGGCGGCGACCAGCATGTCGGCCGAGCCCCAGAGCTTGAGGAAGTCGCCCTGGAGCGAGAGCAGCACCGAGGGCGGGATGTCGAAGGTGACGCGGGCCCGGAACGAGCTGGCGGCGTCGGGGTGGTCGGTCTCGGTGGCGAGCGCCGCCGAGTGGGTGATGTGGGCCCGGCCGAAGTAGGCCACCCAGGCCAGCTCCACCGGCGACAGGGAGTAGAAGAGCCGGACCTTGTCGCCCGCCATGGGGATCGAGCCCTCGAAGCTGGGCAGCGTCGAGGCCTGGGCCAGCGTCTGGATGGCGAGGCCGGTGTAGCGCGCCACCTCGACCCGCCCCATGACGAAGCGGAACTCCGGCCGGCCGAGCATGAAGGCCGCCTCCACCTCGCCGTCCGACGGCAGGAAGACGATCCGCTCGCCGCCGGTGAAGACGCGGGTGCGCAGCCGGGCGGCGCGCCCCGTCCCCTCGTCCCAGAGGCCGTCGGCCTGGCCGCCCACATAGAGCAGCAGGCCGGAGTTGCTCCGGTCGGTGTGGAGCTGGAAGCCGCCGAACCGGCCGACCACGCCGGTGGCCAGGCTGTAGCGCCAGTTGCCCTTGCGCAGGTCCGGGTGGAGCGGCGCGCCGATCGAGCCGGCGGCGGCCACCGGCCCCTCGCCGATGGTGTCGGGCGGCGCGGTGCGGGGCTCGGCCTGGGTGGTGCGGCGCGGCGGGGCCGGGCGCTCGTCGCCC
>DASTGK010000052.1:0-2449 GCA_035719085.1 Anaeromyxobacteraceae bacterium | reverse complement strand
GGGCGCGCCTTCATGGACCGGTTCCGCCGTGTGAGGCCCCGGACGGGTGAAACTGCTGCTCCTGGCGGAAGCGGACTCTTCGAGCCCTCGCTGGAGTGAGCGGGCCGGGCGCCTCGGCTCCTGGCAGCGTGCACTCGCCAGAGGCCCAGCGGCCGCGCCCGAGCACCTCTCGCCGATTGCAGACCGATCACGCGGAAACGTCTCGAGCGGGCGGTGCCGCCTCCCTCGCGACGGACGCCGCTCGCCGACGCCGCCCCAGCGCCGCGGCGCTGGCCCGCCTGCCGCCTCCCTCTCTGCTGCCTCTCCGCTGCTCCTGGGCGCGCGTTGGGGCGCGGGAATGCCGGAGTGTGGGCCTCCAGCGGAGGGAAGAGGGGAGAGGGGGCTCGTCAGCGCCTCGGGGCGCGGAGCGCTGTCCGCCTCCCTCAGAACCCCAGCACGATCTTCCCGAAGGAGTCGTTCGCCTCCATCTTCTCGTGCGCCTCGCGGGCGCGGGCGGCCGGGAGGACGGCGTCGACCACCGGCTTCACGGCGCCGGAGGCGACGAGCGGCAGGACGTCGCGCGCGAAGGCCTGCGTGGCGGCGATCTTCTCCTCGAGCGGCCGCGGCCGGAGCACCGTGCCGACCAGGCTGGCGCGCGCCCGCATGAGGAGGCCGAGGTCGACGGTGGCCTTGGGGCCGCCCATGGTCCCGATCTCGACGATGCGGCCGGAGGGGGCGAGGCAGGCGAGGTTCTCGGCCAGGTAGGGCGCGCCCACGAAGTCGAGCACCAGCGCCGCGCCGCGCCGGCCGGTCAGCTTCTTCACCTCGTCGGCGAACTTCGGCTCCTCCTTGCCGACCAGGATGCCGTGGTCGAGGCCGAGGGCGCGCGCCTTCTCCAGCTTGTCGGCGGTGCGGCTCGTGCCGATGGTGAGCGCGCCGGCCGCCCGGGCGATCTGGAGCGCCGCCGTGGCGACGCCGGAGCCGACGGCGTGGATCAGCACCGTCCAGCCGGGGCGCAGCCCGCCGATGGTGAAGAGGGCGTCGTGGGCCGTGAGCCCGGCCTCGGGGATGGCGCCGGCCTGCTCGAGCGAGAGCCCCTCCGGCACGCGGAGCAGCATCCGCTCGTGCACCACCGCGTACTCGGCCTGCGCCTCGCCCGCGGCGATGGCCATGACCCGGTCGCCCACCTTCCATCCCGTGACGCCGGCGCCGAGCGCCGCCACCTCGCCGGCCAGCTCCATCCCGGGGATGTCCTCGCGGTAGCCGGGGGGCGGCGGGTAGAGGCCGCGCCGCTGCAGGAGGTCGGCCCGGTTCATGGCCGCCGCCTTGACCCGCACCAGCACCTCGCCGCGCGACGCCGTGGGCGCGTCGACGTCGCTGAGCTCCACCACCTCGGGACCGCCCTTGCCGGTGAACCGGACCGCCTTCATCGGAGCCTCCTCATGCCTGGGGCGCCGAAGTGGCCGGTGGCCGCTCCGAAGGGCGCCTCGTTGGTGGTGCCGTCGTCGTTGCGGGCCACCTCGGCCCGGCCTGGCGCGACGTGCGCCAGAGGATACCGATCCGACGGCGGCGGCGCGACCCGTTCGGCGTCGAGCGGGCAGACCTCGGCGAGGTCGAGCCCGGGGAGCGCGTCGGCCGGCGTCACGCCGACCGCGAGCGCGTAGCCGTTGAAGGTCCCCTCCCACCAGGCCTCGACGAGGCAGGGCGCCGTCGCCGCCCGGGCCGCCGCCGCGAGGAGCGCCGCGCGGAAGGCGCGGAAGGGCGAGGTGTCGTGGCGCGGGTCGGCCCCCCGCGGCACCCGGCCGCCGTAGGCGTGGCGCAGCTCGTCGAGCGCGAAGAGGAGGATGCGCGAGGCCACGGGCCGGTTCTAATACACTCCGCCCGCACCCGAACCCGAACCCGCACCCGAACCCGTCGGCCGTGACCGTGCAGTTCCGTGGCCCGGACCCTTTCCACGACCACGCCGGCCGTGCCCGTGCCTGGGCTCACGGGGCACGGCCCGCGGGCTCACGGCCCACGGAGACGGAGCACGGGTTCGCGTTCGGGTTCGGGTTCGGCGATCTACTGACTGTGAAGTCGGACCTACCCCTGCCGGATCGACCCGTCGACGCCGATGACCACGTCGCGGATCGGCACCGCCTTGCCGCTCCGGGCCACCCCCTCGCGCGCCGCCCAGGCGATGCCGCCGCAGCAGGGCACCTCCATGCGGATGACGGTGATGGAGCGGGGCTCGCTCTTGGCGCAGATCTGCCCGAGCTTCTCGGTGTAGGCCTGGTTGTCGTCGAGCTTGGGGCAGCCGACGAGCAGCGCCTTGCCCGCCAGGAAGTCGGCGTGGAAGCTCGCGTAGGCGAAGGGGACGCAGTCGGCGGCGACGAGGAGGTCGGCGCCGGCGAGCCACGGGGCGTGCGGCGGCACGAGCCGGAGCTGCACCGGCCAGTGGCCGAGCGTCGAGCCGCCCTGGCGCGGGGCC
>DASTGK010000051.1:0-3656 GCA_035719085.1 Anaeromyxobacteraceae bacterium | reverse complement strand
GCTCGCCGCCGGGCTGGCGGCCGCCGTCGCCGGGGCCGCCCTGGCGGTGGCGGTGGCGCTCCACGCCGGGACGCCGCCGGGCGAGCTCGCCGTGGCGGCCGGCGCGGCCGTCCTCGGCGGCCTGGTGCTGGTGCCGGTCCTCACGGCCATCGTGCTGCCGCTCGTCGAGGGGCTGCTCGGCTACGTCACCGACGCCCGGCTGCGCCGCCTCGCCAACCTCAACCACCCGGGGCTGAAGGAGCTGATCGTCCAGGCGCCGGGCACCTACCACCACGCCATCGTCATGGGGGCGCTCGTCGAGCCCGCGGCCCGCGCCATCGGCGCCGACGCGCTCCTGGCGCGGGTCGGCGCCTACTACCACGACATCGGCAAGATCAAGAACCCGCTCCTCTTCTCGGAGAACCAGCGCGGCCCGAACGAGCACGACGACCTGACGCCCGGCATGAGCGCCCTCATCGTGCGCCGCCACGTGGCCGACGGCCTCGAGGTGGCCCGCGCCTGGCGGCTGCCGCGCAGCGTCTCGGAGCTCATCGCGCAGCACCACGGCACCCGGCTCGTCGGCTACTTCTGGGCCAAGCAGCAGAAGGCGGCCGAGGCGGGCGGCCCGGCGGCCGACGAGGCGGTCTTCCGCTACCCGGGGCCGCTGCCGCGCAGCCGCGAGGCGGCGCTCGTCATGATCGCCGACGCCTGCGAGGCCTCCTCGCGCGCGCTCCACGCGCCGACGCCGGAGCAGCTCCGCGCGCTCGTCGACAAGCGGATCGCCGAGATCGCCGAGGAGGGGCAGCTCGAGGAGTGCGACCTGACCTTGCGCGACCTGTCGGCGGTGGCGGCGGCCATGGTGGGTGCGCTGGAGGGCATCTACCACACGCACGCCGCGCCACCCCCGGGCCGCCCGCCGGAGGGGCGCCCTCCGGTCCAGCTGGTGGGGCGCCCGTGACCGTCGAGAGCCGCAGCCGGCACCCGCGCGGGGCCGCCACCGCCCGCCGGCTGGCCCGCAGCGCCGCCCGCTTCCTCGAGGCGCTCGGCCGGGCCGACGCCGAGGTGTCGGTGCTGGTGGTCACCGACGGCCAGATCCGCGGGCTCAACCGCGCCTGGCGCGGCAAGGACAAGGCGACCGACGTCCTCTCCTTCCCCTTGACCGATCCGCCCGGAAATGGGCCGCACCTGGGCGACGTGGTAGTGTCGCTCGATACGGCCACCCGGAGGGCGCGGCACGAGCGGCGGTCGCTCGCGGCCGAGCTCGATCGGTACCTCGCACACGGCCTCCTCCACCTGCTCGGTCACGATCACGAGCGGCCCGGGGACGCGAGGCGGATGGCGGCGGCGGAGGCGGCGCTGATGGGCGCCGGCGGCCTCGTCGGAGAATCGCTGGAGCAGGGTGGGAGCGGATGGACCCGTTCGCGGACATCGACCTCGACTCGGAGTCGGTCTGGCTCGACGGCGCGTGGTACACGCGCGACGAGCTCGCGCGCCGGATCAAGGAGATGATCGAGGCGGGGGACTTCCGCGTCTCCCGGCCCAGCCAGGCGCTGGAGCGGCTGGAGGCGGCGCTGGGCCAGGCCCAGGTGGTCGCCGTCCGGCTGCCGGCCGACCTCGCCGAGGCGGCCAGCGCCACCGCCACCCGGCTCGGGCGCCCGGTCGGCCACCTGGTGCGCGAGGCGATCGCCTACTACCTGGCCGCCGCGGCGGCCTACGGCGCGCAGCAGGCGGCGCCGCCCGCCGGGCCGACCGTCGAGGTCGACCTGAAGGACGTCGAGGGCGGCGGCTCCTTCTTCAAGAAGGCCCGCTAGCCGCTCGATGCGCCGCGTCGCCCCGCTCCTCGCCGCCCTCGGCTCGGGCGCCCTCATGGCGCTCGCGCTGCCGCTGGTCGTCCCGTTCCTCTCGCTGCGCCAGCTCGACCCGCAGGGCTGGCTCGAGCCGGTGGCCTTCGTGGCGCTCGTGCCGCTCCTCTGGGCCCTCGGCCGCGCCGCCTCGCCGCGAGCCGCCGCCGGCCTCGGCTTCGCCGCCGGCCTGGCCTACTTCTTCGCCGCCATCCACTGGGTCAGCCACGCCATGACGGCGTTCGGCGGCCTCTCGCTCGCCTTCTCGCTCTTCGCCCTCTCGCTGCTGGTCGGGTTCATGGCCGCCCACTGGGCGCTGGCGGCGGCCGCCTCCGTGGCGGTGGGGCGCGCGCTCGGCTGGCCGCGCTGGGCGGTCGTGCCGCCCGTCTGGACCGCCACCGAGCTGCTGCGCAACTACCTCTTCACCGGCTTCCCCTGGGGCAACCTCGGCTACACGCAGGCGCGCACGCTGCCGGTGGCCCAGCTGGCGGCGCTCCTCGGCGTCTACGGCATCGCCTTCCTGGTGGTGCTGGTGAACGCCGTGCTCGCGGACGCGCTCGACGCGCGGCTCGCCGGCCGGCCGCTGCCGCGCCGGGCGCTCGGCGGGGTGGCCGCCGCCCTCGCGCTCGTGGTGGCCGGCGGGGCCCTCCGGCTCGCGGCGCTGCGGCGCGAGATGGCCGCCGCCCCCTCGCTCTCGGTCGGGCTGGTGCAGGTGAACGTCGACCAGGCGGCCAAGAACGCGGCCCGCGACCACGTCGGCTTCATCCTCGACCGGCTGGTGCCGCTGACGCAGCAGGCCGACCGGGCCGGCGCCGATCTCGTCGCCTGGCCGGAGGCGGCCTTCCCGGCCTACGTGCGGCCGACCATCCGCACCTTCGACGGCCTGCGCGCCCGGCTGCCGCCCTTGGAGCGGGCCCACCTCCTGCTCGGCGCCGCCACGCTCGAGGACGTGCGGGGCGACGACGGCCGGTGGCTCTACCAGGTGGAGAACGCCAGCTTCATGGTGGCCCCCGACCTCTCGGTGCTCGGGCGCTACGTGAAGAACCACCTCGTGCCGTTCGGCGAGTACGTCCCGCTGGCGAAGCTCCTGCCGTTCCTGAAGCAGGTGGTGCCGGGCATGGCCCCGGCCAGCCCCGGCGGCGACCTCACGGTGCTCCAGTTCCCGGGGCCGGGCGGCCAGCCGGTGCGCGTCGCCTCGATGATCTGCTTCGACGCCATCTTCCCGGAGATCGCCCGCGGCTTCGCGCGCCAGGACCCGGACCTGCTCGTCAACCCGACCAACGACGCCTGGTACGGCTACTCCTCCGGCCCCTACCAGTTCCTCGCCATCGTCCGGCTGCGCGCGGTGGAGACCGGCCGCAGCATCGCCCGCCCGGCCTACGCCGGCGTCTCGGCGCTCATCCTGCCGACCGGCGAGCTCCTGCCCGGCGCCCTGGAGGTCGGCCCGGTCGACCCCGCGCTGGCCCCCGATCCGGACGAGCCGGCGCGGCTGCTCGTCGGCCGCGTGCCCGTCTTGCACGGCCGGACGCCGGTGACTAGCATCGGCGACGCCTTCGCCCTCGCCTGCGCCGCCGCCTCGCTCGCCGCCCTCGCGGCCGCCTGGCGCCGCCGCCGGACCGCGACCCCCGCCTGACCCGCCGGAGACCTCGAACGCCATGGCCGCCCCGACCGCCGAGCTGCTCGCCGACCTGACCCGCCGCCTCGAGGGGCTCCGGGGGTCGCTTTGACGTCGAGCGCAAGCGCCGCCGGGTGGCCGAGATCGCCGCGCTCTCCGAGGCGGCCGAGTTCTGGGGCGACGCCGCCAGGGCGCAGGGGCTGCTGAAGGAGAAGGCGCAG
>DASTGK010000050.1:0-3421 GCA_035719085.1 Anaeromyxobacteraceae bacterium | reverse complement strand
AGGCGGCCCCCCCCCCGGCCCCCGCCCGGCAGGCGCCGCCCGCGCCCCCCGCCCCCGACCTCGACGAGGAGGCCAAGAAGGAGGCCTACCGGCAGAAGAAGGAGCAGGACCGGCTCGAGAAGGAGCGGCGGAAGGCCGAGCGCGAGGAGGCCGAGGCGCGCGCCCGCGAGGAGGCGGCGCGCCAGGCGGCCGAGGCCGAGGCGGCGCGCCGGGCCGAGCTCGAGGCGCAGCGGAAGAAGGCCGAGGCAGAGGCCGGCAAGACGCTGGCGGCCGGCCTCGAGAAGACGCGCGGCGGCTTCATGTCGCGCCTCAACGCCCTCCTCGGCGGCGGCAAGGCGCTCGACGAGTCGGTGCTGGCCGACCTGGAGGAGGTGCTCTTCACCGCCGACATCGGCGTGAAGACGGCCACCAAGCTCCTCGAGGCGGTGCGCGAGAAGGTGCGCTCCAGGGCGCTCTCCGACCCGGAGAAGGTGAAGGAGGCGCTGCGCGCCGAGATCGGCCGCATCCTGGCGCTCGACGGCGCGGCGCGCCCGTTCGAGCCGCCGCCGGGCGCGGGCCGCCCCTGGGTGGTGATGGTGGTGGGCGTCAACGGCTCGGGCAAGACCACCACCATCGGCAAGCTGGCCGCCAAGCTGCGCGCCGCCGGCCACTCGGTGCTGCTCGGCGCCGGCGACACCTTCCGCGCCGCCGCCGGCGAGCAGCTCGAGATCTGGGCCGAGCGGGTGGGCGCGCCCATCGTGCGCGGCAAGGACGGGGCCGACCCGGCCTCGGTCTGCTTCGAGGCGGTGCAGCAGGGGGTGGCGAGCGGCGTCGACGTGGTGCTCTGCGACACCGCCGGCCGGCTCCACACCAAGGCGCCCCTCATGGAGGAGCTGAAGAAGGTGAAGCGGGTCATCGGCAAGGCGGCGCCCGGCGCGCCGCACGAGGTGCTGCTGGTGCTCGACGCCACCAGCGGCCAGAACGCCATCGCCCAGGCCCGCCAGTTCCACGAGGCCCTGCAGGTGACCGGCCTCGCGCTCACCAAGCTCGACGGCACGGCCAAGGGCGGCGTGGTCATCGGCATCACCGACGAGCTGGCGCTCCCGGTCCGCTGGGTGGGCGTGGGCGAGGCGGTGGGCGACCTGAAGCCCTTCCAGCCGGCCGCGTTCGTGGAGGCGCTCTTCGAATGAGCCCCGGGTTCGCCGCGCTGCTCTTCGACATCGACGGCACGCTGGTGCGGGCCGGCGGCGCCGGCCGCCGCGCCTTCGAGCGGGCCGTGGCCGACCGGACCGGCCCGATCGACGGCGAGCTGGCCGCGCTCCGCTTCGACGGCATGACCGACCGCGGCATCGTGCGCGAGTCGCTGGCCCTCCTCGGCCGCCCCTTCGACGAGGCCACCTGCAAGGCGGTGCTCGACCGCTACGTCGAGCACCTGCGCGGCGAGATCGGCGGCCCCGGCTTCCGCGTGCTGCCGGGCGTGCCGGCCTTGCTCGAGGCGCTGCAGGCCCGCGGCGCCGCCTACGGCCTGTGCACGGGGAACGTCGTCGACGGCGCCCGGGTGAAGCTGGCCCGGGCCGGCCTCGACGTCCGCTTCGACTGGAGCCCGGCCGGCATGCACGGCTTCGCCGAGGACGGCGAGGAGCGGCCGGCGGTGGTGGCGGCGGCGGTGGCCCGCGTGGCGGCGCGGCTCGGCCGTTCGGTGGCGCCGGCCGAGGTGCTCGTCATCGGCGACACGCCGCGCGACGTGACCGCGGCCCACGCCGTCGGCTGCCCGGCGCTCTGCGTCGCCACCGGCAACTTCGACGAGGCGGCGCTGGCCGCCGCCGGGGCCGACCTGGTCGTGCCGACGCTCGAGGCCCCGGCCGCGCTCCGCCTCCTCCTGCCGGCCGCCACGGCGTAGCCGTCACCCGCACCCGCCGGCCCGCGCCGGCCACCGCATGGACCCGCGCCCGCCCCTGCCGCCGCTCGACACGCCCCGCCTCGTCGCCGTCGAGGCGACGCGCGCCCAGGCGGCCGCGCTGCAGGCCTGCCTCGACGGCGCGCCCGACTACTTCGAGCGGACCGAGGGGGCGCCGGCCGCGCCCGACGCCGCCGAGCGGCTGCTCGACGAGGCCGAGGCCGACCCGCTGCGGCGGGTCTTCCTGCTCTCGGCGCGCCGGGGCGGCGGGCCGGTCGGCGTGGTCGATCTCTGGCTCGACCAGCCCGAGCCGGGCACGGCCCACGTCGGCCTCCTGCTCGTGCGCGAGCCGCTGCAGGGGCAGGGCTACGGCGCCGAGGCGGCGGCGGCGCTCGAGCGGTCGCTGGCCCGGGCCGGCTATCGCCACCTGCGCCTCTCGGTGGGGGACGAGAGCCCGGGCGCCCAGGCCTTCTGGGAGCGGATCGGCTACGCGCCGATCGGCCGGCTCGACGGCGGCGTCACCGTCTACGAGAAGCCGCTCGGCTGAAACCCACCCGCCTTGGCTCCCTCTCCCCCCTCGGGGGAGAGGGCCGGGGGCTGCCAGTACGTCGACCAGCACCTCGCCGTACAGCGAGGCGGCGGCGCTCGCGCGTCCCCCATTTCCAGGACAGAGAGCCTTCTGTTTTCGCCTCCTTGGGTCGCGGCGGCCCCTGTCGCCCGACCCCGGTGTCACGCCCACGAGCACCTGGCGCAACCCCGCCCACCGCCCGCGCCCGCGCTCCAGGGAGGTCCCGATGTCGACAGGAACGCTGCCGCTGCCGGAGGTCCTGGCGCCCGACGCCCTGCAGCCCGCCGAGCCCGAGGGTCCGCGGCGCCGGCCCTGGGCCCGCCTGCTCGACCTCGGCGCAGGCTCCGGCGCCGTCATGGCCTGGCCGGTGGGGCTCTTCGTCCTCATCACCTGCTTCGTCGTCGCCGACCTGGCCGCCGACCTCTCGTCCGACTACGGCCTGCTCCACCTCGGCGTCGAGACGGTCGCCGTGCTGATCTGCCTCGGCGGCACCTGGGGCACGGGCCACCACCTGCGCGCCGCGCTCCGGCGGAGCAGCGAGCTCGAAGAGCGGCTCACCGCCTCCCGCGCCGAAACCGCCCGCTGGCGCCGCGAGGCCGAGGCGCTGGCCGGCGGCCTCGGCTCGATGCTCGACGGCCAGTTCGACCGCTGGGAGCTGACCGCGGCGCAGCGCGAGGTGGCGCTCCTCATCCTCAAGGGGCTGTCGCACCGCGAGATCGCCGAGCTGCGCCAGACGGCGGAGCACACGGTCCGCAACCAGGCGCTCGCCATCTACCGCAAGGCCGGCATCTCCAGCCGCGCCGAGATGGCCGCCTTCTTCATCGAGGATCTGCTCCTGCCGCGCGGCCGCACCGCGCGCGCCGTCCGCGGCGTCGCCACCGGCACCGACGCCTAGCGCCCCTTCCCCCGTCCGGCCCGACCGCCGGACCGTGGCGCGCGCGCTGGTCGGAGCGGTGGGCTCGTCCGCCCCGGCCAGC
>DASTGK010000049.1:0-5623 GCA_035719085.1 Anaeromyxobacteraceae bacterium | reverse complement strand
ACGGGCAACGGGGCACGGCTGCACGGGCACGGCCGACGGGTTCGGGTGCGGGTTCGGGTTCGGATTTCTTCCATTTTCCACCGGTGAACGCCATTTCCACCCACCCCTCACGCCCCCGTCACCCGCCCGACACCGGCGGCTGGTCGGATGGCCCTCGCCATGGCCATCATGCAGGGCGATCTGGCGGAGTACGCGCTCCCCGATCTGCTGCAGTTCATCCACGCGACGCGCAAGGAGGGGCAGCTGCTCCTCGAGGCGGCGCCGGCCCGGGCGGCCGGGGTCTACTTCGCCGGCGGCGAGGTGGTCCACGCCTACTGCCCGCCGCGCGTGGGCCTGCCGGCCTTCTACGCCCTGCTCGGCTGGGAGCAGGGGCGCTTCGCCTTCCTCAAGAACGCCGCTCCCTTCGAGCGGACCATCTTCGACGGGCTGCAGAACCTGCTGCTCGACGGCCTGCGCCGGCTCGACGAGCTCAAGGTGGTGCGGGCCCGGCTCCCGGCGCGCGACGCGGTGCTCCACCTCGCCCCCGAGTCGGAGCGGGCCGCCGAGATCCGGCTGCAGCTGCCGGAGTGGCGCGTCCTCTCGAGCGTCAACGGCCGGCGCACGCTCGAGGAGGTGCTGCAGCTCGCCGGCGGTGCCGAGGACGAGGCCTCGCGCATCGTCTACGGCCTGCTCGTGGCCGGGCTCGTCACCACGGCGCGCGACGACAGCTGGCTCGAGGCGATCGTGGCGGTCCGCATCCCCTCCGCCGAGGCGCCGGCCGGGCGCGCGCCGCCCCCCACCCTGCTCGCCAACCTGATCCTGAAGCGGCTCGACGGCCGCGCCTCGCTCGCCGCGGTCGCCCGCGAGCTGGGGTGCGGCGAGCGGGCCCTCGGCGAGGAGCTGCACCTCCTCGTCCGGACCGGCTGGGCCCGCGTCACGGCCGGCCAGGATCTCTACCAGCGGTTCCTGGCCGGATGACGACGCCACGCCTGCTCTGCCTCTTCTCCTCGGCCCGCCTGGCCGAGGGCTCCCACGTCGGCCGCCAGGCTGGCCACTGGACCACCGACCTCGACCAGGGGCCGTGCGAGTTCGTGCCGCTCGTGGTCGACGCCGAGGCCGGGGCGCTCGCGGCGAGCGGCCTCTTCTCCGCGGCGGTGCTGGTCTGCGATCCCGCCGACCTCGGCCCGGCGCTGGCGGCCTCGCTCGCCGCCGCCGGCCACGCCTTCGCCGCCGCCGGCCTGCCGCACGAGGTGGTGCCGGCCGCGGCGCCGGTCTCGGTGCTCGGCTGGCTGGCGCGCGAGGCCCCGGCGCTCGTGCCGGCCTGCCACGCCGACGGCGAGGTGCGGCTCGCCTCCCCCTCCTGGTGGCGCGACCGCGCCCGGCGCCACCTCGCGGCCGCGGCGCCGGCGGCGAGCGCCGCGGCGGCGGCCGAGGCCGAGGACCTGACGGCCGAGCTGGCCGCCTTCGTGGCGCGGCGGGGCTGGTGACGGCCGTGGACGGCGTCGGCGAGCTCATCGCCTCCACCGCGCGCGTCGGCCCGGCCGAGCCGGTGCGGCGGGTGGCCGACCGCTTCTTCGGCGACCCGGCGCTCGACGCGCTCGCGGTGGTCGACGGCGACGATCGGCCGGTCGGCCTCGTCACCCGCTCGCGCCTGCTCCTGCGGCTGGCGCGCGGCTTCGGCCAGGAGCTCTACGCCAAGAAGCCGGTGGCCCGCGTCGCCCAGGCCGATCCGCTGGCGGTGGACGCTGCCACGCCGGTGGCCGAGGCGGTGGCCAGGGCGCTCGCCCGGCCCGCCGACGCCGTCTACGACGAGGTGATCGTCGTGGACGGCGCGGGGCGGTACCTCGGGCTCGCCTCGGTGCAGCGGCTGGTGCAGCGCCAGGGGCTGGCGCTGGAGCGGAGCCGGGTGGAGCGCGAGGCGGCCGAGGCGCGCGCCGCCGACCTCGAGGCGCTGGAGCGGCTGCGGGCGCAGTTCCTGGCCCACACCGCCCACGAGCTGCGCTCGCCGGCCAACGCGGTGGTGGGCGTGGCCGAGCTCATGCGGCGCCAGGCGGAGAAGGGGGCCTGGCCCCAGGTGGCGGCGCGGCTGCCGCTGCTGCAGCGGGCCGCCATGACGCTCCGCTCCACCGTCAACAACATCCTCGACCTCTCCAAGCTGGAGGCCGGCCGCACCGAGGTGGAGCTCGGCCCGGTCGAGCTCGGCTCGCTCCTCGACGACGTGGCCGCCACGGCGCGGCTGCTCTGCGGCGAGAAGCCGGTGGCGGTGGTGGTCGACGCGGCCGGCGCGCCCGCCGAGATCGTCTCGGACGGCCAGAAGCTCCGGCAGATCGCCCTCAACCTCGCCTCCAACGCCGCCAAGTTCACCGAGGCGGGCCAGGTCACCATCGGCGCCGCGGCCGAGGGCGGGGCCCTGCGGCTGTGGGTCTCCGACACCGGCATCGGCATCCGCGACGAGGACCTGGCGCGCCTCTTCACGCCCTTCGGCCAGCTCGAGGACGCCCGCGACCGGCGCCACGAGGGGAGCGGCCTCGGCCTCGTCATCACCCGCTCCATGGCCCAGCTGCTCGGCGGGCGCGTCGAGGTCGCGAGCCGCCACGGCCAGGGCACCACCTTCACCGTCACCATCCCGGAACCGACAACGTGGAACGCAGCCCCTCCTTCCGATCCGCCCGCCGCCGCCCTCCCTGCGACTGCCCTCCCATGAGCCCTCCCCGCATCCTGATCGTCGACGACGACCGGACCCACCTCGTCACCACCCAGGAGCTCTTGGAGGACGAGGGCTACGAGGTCGTCGTCCAGGCGGGCGCCTTCGGCGCCACCGAGCGGGTGATGGTGACCAAGCCGGATCTCGTGCTGCTCGACGTCAACATGCCGGCGCTCTCCGGCGAGGTGCTGCTCGGCCTCCTCAAGGAGCGCGAGCAGACGCGCGACACGCCGGTGGTGCTCTACTCCTCGAACGACGAGAGCGCGCTGCGCACCGCCGCCCGCCGGCTCGGCGCCGCCGGGTACGTCTGCAAGGGCGACCTGCCCGGGCTGAGGCGCGCGCTGGCCCGGCTGCTCCCGAGGTAGCGCTCGCCGAGCCAGAGCTCGTAGCGCTTCACGGCGACGCCGAGCCGGCGCGCCTCCACCGCCCCGAGCGGCCGCACCGCCCCGAAGCGCGCCGCGAGCGCCGGGCGCATCGGCTCGCGGTCCTCCACCACCAGCACCGCGTCGGCGCCGGCGAGCGCCGCGTCGTCGCGCCAGGCGTCGAACTGGCTCGGGCGGTCGGAGAGCGCCACCGCGCCGTCCTCGTCGAGGGCGAAGGCGAGCGAGGCGGCCGAGCGGTAGTCGGAGGTGGCGACGAAGGCCCCGGCTCGCCCGGCGCGGGCCGCCCGGACCGCCGCGGCCAGCTCGGGGAAGCCCCAGGTCATGCGCGAGTCGTCGTCCTGCACGCCGGGCACGAGCGCGGTGAGCGGCAGGAGCGTGGCGTGGGCCGTCATGACGGCGGCGACGGCGACGCCGAAGAGGGCGTGGGCGGCGAGGAGGCGCGGCCGTTTCGCGGCGGCCGCGGCGGGCAGGAGGAGCACCAGCCCGACGACGCCCCAGTAGTAGAGGGCGGCGGTGACGGTGGAGAGGCCGACGAAGAGGAGGAGCGTCGCCCCGAGCGCCGCGAGGGCGAGCCGCCGGTGGACCGCGCCGAACGTGCCGGCCGCGGCGGCGGCCGGCCGGAGCGCGGCCCAGAGCGCGAAGGGGCCGCCGAGCAGGGCGAGCGGCGCGAGGAAGCGGAGCCCGCCGAGCGGCTGCAGCCGCACGGCGCCGCGCGGGCCGGCCAGCCGCTCCACCAGGTGGAAGCGGAAGGAGGCGTTCCCGTGCTGGGCGTTCCAGACGAGGGCCGGCGAGACGACGGCGAGCGCCAGGAGGCCGGCGAGCCAGAGGCGCGGATCGCGGAGCAGCCGGCGCAGCCGCGGGTCGGCCGCCACGGCGGCGAGGGCGCCCACCCCGAGGAGCACGGCCGAGTACTTGGCGAGCCCGGCGAGGCCGAGGCAGAGGCCGGCGCCGAGGAGCGGCCAGGTGCCGCCCCGCCCGCCCCGCGCCACCTCGTCGAGCACCTCGAGCGCGAGGCTCCCGGCGAGGAGCAGGAAGAGGACGAGCAGGTGGTCCTGCCAGCCGAAGCCGGTGAGCATGAGCAGGAGCGGCGAGGCGAAGAAGGCCGCCGCGCCCCACGGGCCGGCCGCCGGGTCGTCCGGGGCCAGCCGGCGCGCCAGCCGCGCGGCGGCGACGCCGGTGGCGATCGAGGTCACGGCCGGCCAGAGCCGCAGCGAGAAGAGCGAGGTGCCGAGCGCCGCGTGAGCGAGGCCCTGGAGCCAGGCGTTGAGCGGCGGGTGGTCGAAGTAGGAGAGCGCCGGGTGGCGCCCCCAGAGCCAGTAGTAGGCCTCGTCGGAGTTGGGCGGCGCCAGGAGCCAGAAGGCGAGGCGCAGGGCGGCGAGCGCCCCGAGCGTCCACCAGGCGAGCCGGGCGCTCGGGGTGGCGGCGCCGGAGGTCGGGGCGCTCACGGCCGGGCCGGCCTCGACCAGAACCGGTAGCGCCGCAGCACGCGATCGCCCCGGCGCGCCTCGGCCTCGCCGGCCGGGAGGAGCGGCCCGAGCCGCGCCTCGAGCGCCGCCCGGTCCTCGCCGAGCCCCACCACCTCGACCAGGAGGAGCGGCCCGCGCGAGGCGGCCGGATCGGGCTCGTAGAGCGAGGCGCCGCAGCGGCGCGCGCCGGCGTAGGCCACCGGCTCGCCGAGCGCCCAGCCGAGCTGGCCGAGGGCGATCCAGTGGGTGGCGGCGATGGGCGCTCCGCCCGCGGCGGCCCGGGCGGCGACCGCCCCCTCGCGCCAGCCGCGCAGCTCGTCGAGCGGGCTCTCCGGGAGCGGCAGGAGGAGCGCGAGGAGCAGCAGCGCCGAGAGAGCGAGGCCGGTCACCGCGGCCAGCCGGAGCCGCGGGTGGCCCGCCACCGCGAGGAGCAGCACGGCCGAGAGCCAGCCGGGCGCCGGCCAGTGGGGCAGCGCCCCCGGGGTGAAGGCGGCCGCGGCGGTGAAGAAGAGGACCACCGGCAGCGCGGTCGCGGCGAGGAGCCGCTCCACCGCGCCGCCGCGCAGGGCGCGCCACGCCGCCGCCGCCGCGAGGAGGAGGAGCACCGGCGAGACGTAGCCGGCCTGGGCGCCGAGCGAGCCGAGGAGCCGCAGCGGCGAGAGGCCGCCGCCGCGCAGCCCGTGCTCCGCCTGGAAGGCGAGCGAGGGCCAGCCGTGGGCGGCGTTCCAGGCGAGCATGGGCGAGGCGACGAGGAGCGCGGCCAGGGCGCCGAGCCAGGGCCAGGGCGTGGCGAGGAGGGCCCGGCCCGGCCGCGAGGCGAGGAGGCCGGCCAGCGCGCCGAGGCCGAGCAGCCCGGCGGTCAGCTTGGAGAGGAGGCCGAGCCCGAGGAAGGCGCCGGCGGCGAGCGCCCAGCGGGCGTCGCGGGCCAGGGCCCGCTCCAGCGCCCAGAGCGTCCCGACCCAGGCGAGGGCGAGCGGCGCGTCGGGCGTCATGAGGACGGCGCCGAGCGAGAAGACCGGCGCCGCCTGCAGCAGCAGCGCCGCCGCCACCGCCGCCCGGTCGCCGCCGCGGGCGCGAGCGAGCGACGCAGC
>DASTGK010000048.1:0-12000 GCA_035719085.1 Anaeromyxobacteraceae bacterium | reverse complement strand
CCCTCGACGCCGAGCCGGCGTGACCGCGCGGGGCCGCCGGCGGCGCGCCTACTCGTCGGCGACCAGGCGCGACGGCGGGATGCCGAGCGCCCGCGCGATGGCGACGACCGTCGTGTAGGGCGGGTTCCGTCCGCCGCGCTCGATGAGCGAGACGTAGGCCACCGAGAGGTCGAGGCTCTCCGCCAGGTTCTCCTGCGTCAGGCCGCGGTGGCGGCGCTGGTCGCGGACGCGCTCCCCGAGGCGGCGCAGCTCCTCGCGGCGAGGATCCTTGTGCTGCTTGGACTTGGGCATGCTGACCATTCCTGAGAGAAGGTTTACCGAGAGTAAGCTACGCTTCGTAAGCTCCGCGCCTCCCGGTGTCCACCGACCGTCTGTTCCTGCGGCGATGAGTGAACCCGCACCGCGGGCCTCCCCGGGCCATGGTGGGCCCTGGGGATCTCCCAGTCAAACCGCGCGTCTGGTGGCCACCCATCGGGGCATCGCGCCGCACCTCCATTGACGCAGGGCAGGGCGCGGGTATGGTCCGCGCGTCATGCCCACCCCGCCGGCCCACCCCGACACGCCCGTCATCGACCTCGACGCCGTCACCGCCACCACCCTCGCGAACGGACTGCGGCTGCGGATCCTCCCCGAGGCCGGCTCCCCGACGGTCTCCTACGCAACGGTCTTCCAGGTCGGCTCGCGCAACGAGCGGCCGGGGATCACCGGGATCAGCCACCTCTTCGAGCACATGATGTTCAACGGGGCCAGGAAGTACGGCCCCAAGGAGTTCGACCGGGTGCTGGAGGGGAAGGGGGGCCACTCCAACGCTTTCACCTCCAACGACGTCACCTGTTATTACGAGGACTTCGCCGCCGAGGCGCTGGAGACGGTGGTCGACCTCGAGTCGGACCGGATGCGCTCGCTGCGCATCGACGACGAGGCGCTGGAGCAGGAGCGCGAGGTGGTCAAGGAGGAGCGGCGGCTCCGCACCGACAACTCGGTCTTCGGCCTGATGGAGGAGCAGCTCGAGGCGCTCGCCTACCTGGCCCACCCGTACCGCTGGCCGGTCATCGGCTGGATGAGCGACATCGAGCGGATCGGCCGGGCCGACTGCGAGGCCTTCTTCCGCACCTACTACGCCCCCTCCAACGCGGCCATCTACGTGGTCGGCGACCTCGACCCGGCCGCCACCGTGGCGGCCATCGAGGCGGCCGACGGCGACATCCCCGCCGGGCCGGCGCCGGCGCCGGTGGCCTCCGGCGAGCCGGACCAGCGGGGGGAGCGGCGCGCCGAGATCCGCTTCCCGGCCCAGGCCCCGGCGGTCCTCGCCGGCTGGCGCGGTCCGCCCGCCCGGAGCCCCGACGCCGCTGCGCTCGACCTGGCCCAGGCCTGCCTGGCGGTGGGCGAGTCGTCGCGGCTGCGCCGGCGGCTCGTCCACGACCTGTCGCTCGCGGTCTCGGTCAACTGCTCCTGGGGCTGGCGCATCGATCCCGGGCTCTTCATGATCTTCGTCGAGCTGGCGCCCGGCGTGGCGCCGGCCCGGGCGGAGAAGGCGCTCTACGCCGAGATCGACCGGCTGGCCGCGCGCGGCGTCACCGCCGCCGAGCTGAAGCGGGGGCGGGCGCTCCTGCGCAGCGCCGTCCTGCACGAGCTCGGCACGCACCACGGCCTGGCCCAGGCGCTCGGGCAGGCCGAGGCGCTGCAGGGGGACTGGCGCGAGGCGGGGCGGGCGCTCCAGCACTACGCCGCCGTCGGCCCGGCCGACGTGAAGCGGGTGGTGCGCGACTACCTGGCGCCGCAGCGCCGCTCGGTCGTGACGCTGGCGCCGGGGGTGGCCCGGTGAGCGCCATCGCCCTGCCGCCGATCCGCCGCGAGCGGCTCCCCTCCGGCCTCACCGTGCTCGTCGCCGCGCGGCGCGGCGTGCCGCTCGCCGCCGTCCGGCTGCTGGTGCGCGCCGGCTCGGCCCTCGACCCCTCGGCGCGCTTCGGCCTCGCCCACCTGGTGGCGAGCGCGGTGCGGCGCGGCACCCGGACGCGCACCGGCTCCCGCATCGACGCCGAGGTGGAGGCGCTGGGCGCCGAGCTGGGCGCCGGCGTCGACGAGGACGCCGCCTCGGTGGGGCTCTCGGCGCCCGTCGAGGCGCTCCCCAGGCTCCTCGACGTGGTGGCCGACGTGGCCACCGCCCCGGCCTTCCCGGCGCGCGAGGTGGAGCGGCTGCGGCGGCGCGAGGTGGCCGGCCTGGCCCACGACCTCGACGAGCCGGGCATCGTCGCCGACCGGGCCACGCTCATGGCCGCGTACGGCGACCACCCCTACGGCCACCCGTCGGAGGGGCGGGGGCGCCACCTCGCCGCCACCCGGCGCGGCGACCTGGCCGACTTCCACGCCCGCCACTGGCGCCCCTCGCGCGCCACGCTCATCGTCGTCGGGCCGGTCGATCCCGAGGCGACGCTGGCGCTGGTGCGGCGCCGCTTCGGCCGCTGGAAGGGGGAGCCGGGCGGCGATCTCGAGATCGCCCCGCCCGCGCCGCTCGGCGGCCCGAGCGTGGTGGTGGTGGACCAGCCCGAGCTCTCGCAGGCGCAGCTGCGCATCGCCGCCAGCGGCTACGCCCGCTCCAGCCCGGACCACGCCCGGGGGCTCGTCGCCGGCGCCGTGCTCGGCGGCGGCTTCACCTCGCGCCTCATGGAGGCCATCCGGGTCAACCGGGGGCTCTCCTACGGCGTGCGCGCCCGCTTCGCCTCGGGGCGGGCCGGCGGCCTCTTCTTCGTCTCCTCCTTCACCAAGGTGGAGACGGCCGGGGCGCTCGTCGGTGTCGCGCTCGACGAGCTGGCCCGCTTCCGGGACGAGGGGCCGACCGAGGAGGAGCTCTCGCGCACCCGCGCCTACCTGGGCGGCCTCTACCCGCTGGCGCTCGAGACGCACGAGGGCTGGGCGGAGAAGCTCTCCGAGATGGAGCTCTACGGCCTGCCGGCCGACGAGGTGAGCGGCTTCCGGGCGCGGGTCGACGCCGTCGACGCGGCCGCCTGCCTCGACGTGGCGCGCCGCTTCCTGCCGGGCGACCGGCGGGTGGTGGTGGCGGTCGGGCCGGCCAAGGCGCTCGCGCCGCAGCTCGCCGCCTATGGCCCGGTGAAGGTGGTGCCGGCCCGGACGGTGATGTAGCCGATGGCGATCGCCGTCCTGCACGAGGACGCTGCGCTCCTCGCGGTCGACAAGCCGGCGGGGCGCCTCGTCATCCCGGGGCGTGCCGGCGGCGAGGAGAGCCTGCGCGAGGAGCTGGAGGCGGCGCACGGGCCGCTCTGGGTGGTCCACCGGCTCGACCGCGGCACGAGCGGCGTGCTGCTCTTCGCCCGGACGGCGGCGGCCCACCGGGCCGTCAACCTGCAGTTCGACCGGGGCGAGCCGCGCAAGGTCTACCTGGCGCTCGTGGCGGGGCTGCCGCCCGCCGAGCTGGCGGTCGACGTGGCCATCGCCCCGGCGCGGCGCGGCCGGATGCGGCCGGCCCGGGCGGGCGACCCGAAGGGCAAGGCGGCGCGGACGGTCTTCCGGCTGCTGGAGCCGTTCCCGGCGCGCCAGGGGCGGCCCGCCTGCGCGCTCGTCGAGGCGCTGCCCGAGACCGGGCGGACGCACCAGATCCGCGTCCACCTCATGGCGGCGGGCCACCCGCTGCTCGTCGACCCGGACTACGGCGACGACGCGCCGCTCCTCGACGCGGCCGGCGCCCCGGTGCTCGCGCGCACGCCGCTCCACGCGGCGCGGCTCACGCTGCGCCACCCGGACGGCGGCGAGCTCACGGTGGCGTCGGCGGCAGCGCCTGACCTGGCGGCGGCGCTGGCGCTGCTGCGGGCGTGACGGCCGGCGTCGCCTCGCCCAGCTCCTGGGCCAGCACCTCGACGAGCGGCGCGCCGGCGAAGCTCCCGCGCGCCAGGGCGAGCAGCTGCAGGGCGTCGTCCTTCTTGCCGTTCCGCGCGAGCCAGCGGGCCGCCTCGATGAGCTTCGCCACCGAGACGTCGCGCTCCGCGGTGACGAGCCGATCGGCCAGCACCCAGGCCGTGGGCCCCGGGCCGGCGTTCACCTCGGCGAAGGGCGGCTTCTGGCGGACCACGAGCAGGAGCGTGCCCGGGTCGAGCTTGCGCCGCGGGTTGGCGGCGAGCAGGTCGGGCCGGTCGAAGACGTCGGCCGCGACGAGCACGGTGGCCACCGTGGCCCCCTCCTGCTCGAGCAGGCTGGCGCGCTTGAGCCAGCCGACCTGGTCGCCGCTCGTCTTCACCTTGGCCCAGTCGGCGCCTCCCTCGACGAGCGTCACCGGCTCGCCGCGCTGGAGCACCAGCAGGTAGTTCGACACCTGCTTGCCGGCCGGCCCCGCCACCTTGGCGGCGTCGGACGGCTCGCGCCGGAGCGAGGCGGCGGCGGTGACCCAGGCCCGGCCGTCGGCCGCCACCGGCAGGGGGGCGGCCTGGGCCGATGGGCCGGATGGGGCCGCGGCCGGCCCGGTGGGGCCGGCGGGCGCGGCGGGCGGGGTGGTCCTGGAGCAGGCGGCGAGGAGCAGCAGGGCGGCGGCGGCTCGGCGCACGGGGCCTCCTGGGCGGCTAGGTTCTGGCGTGGATCAGCACCTTCACGTCGCTGCGGAACGTCACCTCCACCTTGTCGCTCCGCACCGCGCTCACGAAGCCGCGGCCGAACGTCGGGTGGTCCACCACGTCGTCCACGGCGAAGGTCCGCTTGGTCGAGTAGGGGACGGGCGCCTTCTTCTTGCCCGCCAGCACCTCCTCGAACGGGACCTCCACCTTCTTCTCGCGCGCCGGGCGGGCCGCCTTCTTCATGGCCACCGAGCCCTTCAGGCTGTTCGACTTCGCGCCGGCCGGCGGCCGGTACTTGTGGACGCCGTGGCAGGTGTTGCACTCCACCTTCACCGGCGCGCCGTCCAGCATGGCGATGACCGTGTGCGCGAGCGTCAGCTCGCACTTGCTGCAGACCGCGTCGACCTCACCACCGACCTTGATCATGGGGCGCGGAGCATACAGGAAAGCGGCCGGCCGAGGGGCCGGCGCGGTCCACGAAGTGCGCGCGCCGCGCCGAACCGTGCCAAGATGCGCCGCCATGAGCCGGCTCCGGGCTGCCCTGGAGGACTTCGGGCAGATGATCTTCTTCTCGTTCGAGGCGCTGGCGTGGGCCTTCCGGCCCCCGTTCCGCCCCGAGCTCATCCTCGTGCAGATGGCCTTCATCGGGGCCGGGTCGGTCTTCATCGTCGGCGTCACCGGCACCTTCAGCGGCATGGTCCTGGCGCTGCAGGGCAACTACGCCATGAAGCAGTTCGCCGCCGAGGGGTACGTCGGCGGCTCGGTGGCCCTGGCGCTCGCGCGCGAGCTGGCGCCGGTGCTGACGGCGCTCATGGTCACCGGCCGGGCCGGCAGCGCCATCGCCACCGAGCTCGGCACCATGCGCGTCACCGAGCAGATCGACGCCATGGACTCGATGGCGGTCAACCCCATCCAGTACCTGGTGGTGCCGCGCATCGCCGCCTCGCTGCTCATGTTCCCGGCGCTCACCATGCTCTTCGACGTGCTCGGCTACGCCGGCGCCTACGTCATGGGCATCTACGTGGCCAACATCCCGGTGGGCCCCTTCATCGAGCACACCCGCGGCTTCCTGGTGCCGGACGACATCCTGCACGGGCTCTTCAAGGCGGTGCTCTTCGGGCTGGTGGTGGCCGTCATCACCACCTGGCGCGGCTACGCCGCCACCGGCGGCGCGCGCGGCGTGGGGGAGGGGACCACCCGGGCGGTGGTGGCGAGCAGCATCGCCATCCTGGTGGTGGACTACGGCATCACGCTCTTCGCGGTGGGCGGGTGAGCGCGTGATCGAGGTGAGCGACCTCTGGAAGGCCTTCGGCGCCAACGCGGTGCTCAAGGGGATCACGCTCACCATCCCCCGCGGCCAGACCTACGTGGTGCTGGGCGGCTCCGGCTCGGGCAAGACGGTGCTGATGAAGCACGTCATCGGCCTCTTCAAGCCGGACCGCGGCACGGTGAAGGTGAACGGCGTCCAGATCTCCGATCTCGAGGGCAAGGCGCTGACCGAGGCGCGGCAGGTCTTCGGCATGGTCTTCCAGGGCGCGGCGCTCTTCGACTCGATGACGGTCTTCGAGAACGTCGCCTTCCCGCTGCGCGAGAAGCAGCGCAGCCTGAAGCTGGCCGAGGTGCGGGCGCGCTGCCTGGAGAAGCTGCGGGTGGTCGACCTGGGCGAGGAGGTGCTGGAGCGCTTCCCGGCCGAGCTCTCCGGCGGCATGCGCAAGCGCGTGGCGCTGGCCCGCGCCCTGGTCTCGGATCCGCAGGTGGTGCTCTACGACGAGCCGACCACCGGCCTCGACCCCATCACCACCGACTACGTCGACGGCATGATCCTGGCCGCCAAGCAGAAGCTCGGCATCACCTCCATGGTCATCAGCCACGACATCGCCTCCGCCTTCAAGGTGGCCGATCGCATGGCGGTGCTCTACGATGGCCACCTCGCGGCCGAGGGGACGCCCGCCGAGGTCAAGGCGAGCCCCGATCCCTTCGTGCAGCGGTTCCTCTCGACCTGGTTCGCCAAGCAGTGAAGACCGCCCCGTGAGCAAGCCCCTCGTCAACAAGGCCCTGGCCGTCGGTGCCCTGGTGGCCGTCACCGGCGCCGCCTTCCTCGTCGCCTTCACCTTCTTCAAGAAGGGCGGCTACTCGGACGCCGACAGCTACGTCGTCCACGCCTTCTTCACCGACGCCACCGGCCTCACCTGGAAGAGCCGCGTCCAGATCGCCGGCATCCAGATCGGCGAGGTGGACAAGATCACGCTGGTGGGGCAGCGGGCCCGGCTCGACCTGCGCATCAAGAAGGGGATCGACCTCCGCCGCGACGCCTGCCTGACCAAGACCTTCCCCTCGGCGCTCCTGCCCGACGCGCTGCTCGAGGCCTCGCCCGGCAGCCCGGGCGCCGTGGCGCTCTCCAGCCTGCCGGTCGACCAGCGCGAGCTCACCTGCGTGAAGGAGGCGACGAGCGTCCAGAAGCTCATCGACTCGATGTCGCAGATCGCCGGCGACGTCCAGGTGGTCACCTCCGACCTCGCCAAGACGGTGGGCGGCCCCAACGGCTCGATGCGCGAGATCATCGAGAACCTGGCCCAGCTGACGCGGCGGCTCGACGCCACGGTGGCGGCCAACGAGGGCCGCCTCTCGTCGATCCTCTCCAACGTCGACGTCATCTCCGGCGACCTCCGCGAGCTGACGCAGGGCGAGAAGGACCGCATCCGGCAGGTGCTCAAGAACGTGGAGGAGCTGACCGGGGAGCTCAAGGTGGTCGCCTCGAGCATCCACACCGTGGTGGACGGCGCCGGCGGCGCGGCGGGCGCCTCGGGGCCCGGGGGCGCTCCGGGCGCCGCGGGGGCGGCCGGGGAGGGCGGCCCGGCGGTGGCGGCCGTCGGCGCGGCGGGCGACCAGCGCGGCGTCAAGCAGGCGGTCGAGAAGCTGAACGCCAACCTGGCCAAGCTCGACGAGCTGCTCGGCAAGCTGCAGGAGGGCAAGAGCGTCGCCAGCCGGCTCATCGTCGACGAGCGGATGGGGCGGCAGCTCGGCACGGCGGTCGAGGCGGTCTCCGACTACGCCGACCGGCTCAACCGGCTCCAGTTCGAGGTCACGCTCCGCTCGGAGTGGCTGCTCAACCAGACCGGCGCCAAGACCTACTTCGGCGCGCGGCTGCTGCCGCGGCCGGACAAGTACTACATCTTCGAGGTGGTCTCGGACCCGCGCGGCGTCGACACGGTCACCACCGACACGGTCACCACGCGCGATCCGATCACCGGCATCGACACCACCAGCGTCTCCACCCGGACGCGGCACGAGGAGAAGCTCACCTTCACGCTGCAGATGGCCAAGCGCTACGGCCCGGTCGCCTTCCGCGTCGGCGTCATCGAGAGCTCGGGCGGCGTCGGCTCCGACCTGTACCTGCTCGACGACGCGCTGCAGGTCTCGGTCTCGGTCTACCAGTTCTCGCGCCCGTACCAGAACGTCTTCCCGCGCGCCAAGGTCTGGCTCAACTACCACTTCCTGCAGCACTTCTACGTCACCGCCGGCGCCGACGACTTCCTCAACCAGTGGAAGATCGGCCGCTACCCCGGCGGCCCCAAGTTCACCATTGGCAACGACGTCTTCTTCGGCGGCGGCCTCTCCTTCACCGACGACGACCTGAAGACGCTCATCAGCGCCGGCGCCGGGGGCGTCGCCGGCTCGATCAAGTGACGAGGCTTCCGTGCGCCCCTGGCTCAAGCTCGCGCTGCTCGCCCTCGCCGCCGTGGTGGTGACGCAGGTGCTGGTGCAGAAGGCCGGGAAGCCGCTCGCGCCCGGCGCGCCGCCGCCCCCGCTCGCCCTGCCCGACGTGCAGGGGCGCCCCGTCGACCTGGCGGCGCTGCGCGGCAAGGTGGTGGCGGTCAACTTCTGGGCCACCTGGTGCGCCCCGTGCCGGCAGGAGCTGCCCGAGCTGGCCGAGGCCTGGGCCGCCAACCACGACCGCTGCTTCGAGCTGCTCGGCGTGGTCGAGGAGTCGGCGCGCGAGGACGTGGAGGCCGCCGCGCGCCGCATCCCGTACCCGGTGCTGGTGGACCAGCGCGCCGAGGCGGCCGCCGCCTGGCGCGTCACCGCCTACCCGCGCACCTACCTGGTGGACGCAGAGGGGACGGTGCGCCGGGTCTTCGACGGCGCGGTGAGCCGGCGCGAGCTCGAGGCGGCCATGGCGCCGCTCCTGCCGGCGTCCTGCGGGAGGTGAGGCCGTGGCGAAGGCGAAGGGCTGCCCCATGTGCGGGAAGCCGGTGGCGCCGCGCGCCTCCAACCGCGCCTTCCCGTTCTGCTCCGATCGCTGCCGGCTGCTCGACCTCGGCAAGTGGCTCGGCGAGGACTACACGATCCCCGGGGAGCGGGCCGGCGACGGCGCGGCCGGCCCGGCCCGGCCCGGGGACGACGAGGAGGAGCCATGAAGCCGGTCCTCTACCTGGTGCGCGCCCTGCCCGGCGGCCACTTCGACCGGCTCGCCTCCAGCTTCGACCTGCGCGGCGGCCAGCCCCGCCCGCCGGCCCGAGAGGTGCTCCTCGCCGAGGCGCGCGAGGCCGAGGTGCTGGTGACGAGCTACCTCGACCGCGTCGACGAGCCGCTGCTCGCCGCCCTGCCGCGGCTGCGCCACCTCGCCTCCTACGGCGTCGGCGTCAACCACCTCGACCTCGAGGCCTGCCGCCGCCGGGGCCTGCTCGTCACCAACACGCCGGACGTGCTCACCGAGGCGACCGCCGAGCACGCCCTGGCGCTCCTCCTGGCCGCCGCCCGGCGCGTCGCCGAGGGCGACCGGGCCATCCGGCGCGGCGCCTGGACCGAGCTCGACCCGGCCTTCCTGCTCGGCACCGGCCTCGACGGCAAGACGCTCGGGATCGTCGGCTTCGGCCGGATCGGCCGGGCCGTGGCCCGCCGCGCCGTCGCCTTCGGCCTCTCGATCGTCTACGCGGCGCCGCGCGAGGTGCCGTTCCCGGGGGCGCGCCGGCTGCCGCTCGACGAGCTGCTCGCCACCGCCGACGTGGTCTCGCTCCACTGCCCGCTCACGCCCGAGACCGAGGAGCTGCTCTCGGCCGAGCGGATCGCCCGGATGAAGCCGGGGGCCGTCCTCGTCAACACCGCCCGCGGCCAGGTGGTCGACGACCAGGCCCTCGCCGACGCCCTCCGCGCCGGCCGCCTCGCCGCGGCCGGCCTCGACGTCTTCCGGGACGAGCCGCGGGTGCCCGCGGCCTACCTCGCGCTCGAGAACGTGGTGCTGACGCCGCACCTCGGCTCGGGCACGCGCGAGACCCGCAGCGCCATGGCGGCCATGGTGGTCGACGAGGTCGAGCGGGTGGCTCGTGGCGAGCCGGCCCGCCACAGGGTGCCGTAGGCCGTAAAGTCGCAGTTAATTCACAGGCCTGGCGCGAGGCCGCCCGGCTGAGGTCCAGATGCTGCGGCGGTCCGCCGCACGCCTCGTCCTGGGAGGGGCTGACGTGGTATGAGGCCGCGCCTCTCATGGGTCTCGTCGATCTCCACTGCCACCTGCTCTGGGCCGTCGACGACGGCGTCGAGACGCCGGAGGAGTCGGTGGCGGGCGCCCGGCTGCTCGCGTCCCTCGGCTTCACCGACGTCGCCCCGAGCCCCCACGCCCACCCCGACGCTCCCTCGCACGACGTCGCCCTGTGCGACGCCCGCCGCGCCGAGCTCACGGTGCTGCTGGAGCAGGAGGGGGTGAAGGTGGCGCTCCACCGGAACGCCGAGAACCGGCTCGACGAGGCCTTCCTGGCCCGCGCCGCGGGCGAGGGGCGGCGCGGCATCGGCGCCACGCAGCGCTGGGCGCTCGTGGAGCTGCCCTTCCGCGCCGGCGTGCCGGCGCTGCCCGACCTGGTCTTCCGGCTGCGCCGGCTCGGCGTGCTGCCGCTCTTCGCCCACCCGGAGCGCTGCGTCGAGTTCGAGCGGCCGGGCGCGGCCGAGGAGGTGGTGCGGCTCGGCGGCGCGCTGCAGCTCAACGCCGCGGCGCTCATCGGCCTCTACGGCAAGACCGCCCGCAAGGTGGCCGAGCGGCTGCTGGGCGAGGGGCTCTACGCCGTGGCCGCCACCGACCTGCACCACGCCGAGGGGGCCGACGAGTGGATCCCGGAGGCGCTCGACGCGCTCGAGAAGCAGGGCGGCGCCGACGCGGTCGACCGGCTCTTCGACCGGAACCCGCACCGGGTCCTGGCCGGCGAGGAGCTGGCGTGAGGCGGCTGCGGCAGGCGCTGGCCGGGCTGGCCGTCTCGGCCGTCGCCCTCTGGCTCACGCTGCGCGGCAAGGACCTCGGCGCCATCTGGCAGGCGCTGCAGGAGGGCGACTACCGCTGGCTCGCCCCGTACCTGCTCATGGGGCTGGCCATCCACCTGGTCCGGACCTGGCGCTGGGGCATCCTCCTCGAGCCCGTCGCCAAGGTGCCGTTCGCCCGGCTCAACGCGGTGGCGGCCGTCGGCTTCATGGCGCTCGTGCTCCTGCCGTTCCGGCTCGGCGAGCTGGCGCGCCCCTACCTCGTGGCCGAGCGGCCACGCCTCCGCGTCTCGGCCGCGCTCTCGAGCGTGGTGGTGGAGCGGGTGGCCGACGGGCTCTTCATGGGCCTCCTGCTCATGGTGACGCTGCTCGGCGTGCCGGAGGGGACGCCGGGGCTCCGCGTCATCCGGCTGGGCGGCGTGCTCGTCTCGCTCGCCTTCGCGGCGCTGCTCGCCTTCCTGGTGCTCGCCTACAAGAACCGGGCGCTGGCGGTGCGGCTGACGGCGCGGCTGCTCGGTCCCATCTCGCCCGGGCTGGCGGCGCGCGCCTCGGGGATGGTGGACGCCTTCATCCACGGGCTGCGGCTCGTGCCCAGCCGGCGCAAGCTGGCGCTCTTCTTCGCCCTGACCGCCGTCTACTGGGCGCTGAGCGGCTTCTCCATGCAGGTGCTGGCGCGGGGGTTCGGCATCGAGCTCGGCGCCGTCGACACCTTCACCGTGCTCGGCGTGCTGGTCATCGGCGTCATGATCCCGGCAGGCCCGGGCATGGTCGGCACGTTCCAGGGCGCGGTGGTGGTGGGGCTCTCGCTCTTCGTGCCGCGCGAGGTGGCCGCCACCCACGGCGTCGCCTACGCCAACGTGCTCTGGGCGGCGCAGATCGGCCTCCAGGCGCTCCTCGGCGCCGTCTTCCTCTTCTCGCGCCACGTGCAGCTCGGCCGCATCTTCTCGGCGCCCGCCGAGACCGGCGAGGCGCTCGCCGAGGAGGAGGCCGAGTACCAGGCCACCTCCTCCTCCCTCTCCCCCACCGAGCCCACCCGGGGAGAGGGCCGGGATGAGGGGGCGTCCACCTAGGGTGATAGCCCGCTGCCACGTGAGCACCTCTCCCTCTCCCCACCGGGAAGCTGCTAGCACTTCTCCCTCTCCCCCACCGGGGGAGAGGGCCGGGGTGAGGGGGCGGAATCCACATCGGGTGACATCGC
>DASTGK010000047.1:0-4538 GCA_035719085.1 Anaeromyxobacteraceae bacterium | reverse complement strand
GCTCATGGAAGGACCGTATACACCGCTTCCGGCGCCGTCGCCGCACGGGACCGGCGAGGGGCCGCCGGGTGGGCTAAGATGGCCGCACCCGCACCCGCCTGGACCCGAGGTCGTCATGAAGATCCGCTACGATCTGAAGCCCGCCGCGGCGAGCCGTTCCGCCCGCAGGGGCCCCTCTCCTTCGGCCAGCTGCGCACCGACCACATGTTCCTCATGGACCACGTGGACGGCGCCTGGCGCGACGCGCGCATCGTGCCCTACGGCCCGCTGTCGCTCGACCCGGGCGCGGTGGTGCTCCACTACAGCCAGGAGATCTTCGAGGGGGCCAAGGCGTTCAGGCACGCCGACGGCGAGATCTACGGCTTCCGGATCGACAAGAACGCCGAGCGCATGAACCGCTCGGCGCCGGGCGTCTGCATGCCCACCGTCCCGGTGGAGGACCAGGTGCAGGCCGTCCTGGCCCTCCTCGACGTCGACCGGCTCTGGTTCCCGGAGCAGGAGGGGGCCTCGCTCTACATCCGCCCCTTCATGTTCGGTAACCAGGACTCGCTCGGGGTGAAGCCCTCCAACCGCTACGTCTTCTGCGTCTTCCTCTCGCCGAGCGGCCCGTACTACCCGAAGGGCTTCACCGAGCCGGTGAAGCTGCTCGTCTCGAAGCGCTTCCACCGGGCGGCGCCGGGGGGCACCGGCGCGCTCAAGACGGGCGGCAACTACGCCGCCTCGCTCATGGCCGGCCAGGTGGCCCACGAGCTCGGCGCCTCGCAGGTGCTCTTCCTCGACACGACCGACACGTACATCGAGGAGGCGGGGGCGATGAACCACTACCACGTCACCCGCGACGGCCGGCTCGTCATCCCGACCTTCACCGACAGCATCCTGCGCTCCATCACCTCGGAGTCGGTGATCGCCCTCGGGCGCGAGGCGCTCGGCGTCGAGGTGGTGCAGGAGCGGATCCCGCTCGCCGGCTTCCTCGACGGGCTCCGGAGCGGCGCCATCACCGAGGCGGGCGGCTTCGGCACCGCCGCCGTGGTCTCGCCGGTCGGCGCCTACGTCTTCGAGGACCGGACCGAGGTGAAGGTGGCCGACGGCGGCATCGGCCCGCACACCCGGCGCATCTTCGAGGTGGTCTCCGGCATCCAGCGCGGCACGCGCGAGGCGCCGAAGGGCTGGCTCTTCAAGGCGCCGCGGCTGGCGACGTAGCCTCCCCCGCGGCCCGGACGAGCTCCGAGCCGTCGAGCAGCCCCCTCACCCTGCCCTCTCCCCCGGTGGGGGAGAGGGCGAGGTCCTCGCAGGGCCGGCGCGGCGTCTCCGGGGTGGAGGCGCCCGGCTACTTCTCCGCCATGTGCGCGTACTCGAACGAGGTCGGCGGCGCGTAGGTCTCCTTGATGCTCCGCGGCGAGACCCAGCGGATGAGGTTCCACATCGAGCCGGCCTTGTCGTTGGTGCCAGAGGCGCGGGCGCCGCCGAAGGGCTGCTGCCCCACCACCGCCCCGGTCGGCTTGTCGTTGACGTAGAAGTTGCCGGCCGCGTTCTCGAGCGCCAGCGAGGCCTTCTGCACGAAGGCCCGGTCGCGGGCGAAGATGGCGCCGGTGAGCGCGTACGGCGAGGTGCCGTCGCAGAGCGCCAGCGCCTCGTCGAGCTTCGCGTCCGGGTAGACGAAGACGGTCAGCACCGGCCCGAAGATCTCCTCCTCCATGAGCTTGTGGTGCGGGTCGGTCACCTGCACCACGGTCGGCTCGACGAACCAGCCGACGCTCGCGTCGCAGCCGCCGCCGGCCAGGATGGTGGCGCTGGGCGACGCCTTGGCGAAGTCGAGGTAGCCCTTGATGGTGTTGAACGCCCCCTCGTCGATGACCGCGCCCATGAAGCAGCGGAAGTCCTCGGCCGGGTCGCCCATGCGGATGGCCTTCACCTGCGCCAGCAGCCGCTCCTTCACCGCCGGCCAGAGGCTCTCGGGGACGTAGGCGCGGGAGGCGGCCGAGCACTTCTGCCCCTGGTTCTCGAAGGCGCCGCGGGTGAGGGCGGTGGCGAGCGCGTCCGGGTCGGCCGAGGCGTGGGCGAAGACGAAGTCCTTGCCGCCGGTCTCGCCGACGATGCGCGGGTAGCTCCGGTACTTCGGCAGGTTGCCGGCGATGGTCTTCCACATGCCGTGGAAGGTGGCGGTGCCGCCGGTGAAGTGGATGCCGGCGAACTCGGGGCTGGCGAGCGCCGGGTCGCCCACGGCGCGGCCGGGGCCGGGGACGAAGTTGATGACGCCGGGCGGGAGGCCGGCCGCCTCGAGCAGCTGCATGACGTACCAGGCCGAGTAGATGGCGCTCGAGGCCGGCTTCCAGAGCACCGTGTTGCCCATGAGGGCCGGCGAGGTGGGCAGGTTGGCGGCGATGGAGGTGAAGTTGAAGGGCGTCACCGCGAAGACGAAGCCCTCGAGCGGCCGGTACTCGGCGCGGTTCCAGATGCCGGGCGAGGAGAGCGGCTGCTCCTCCAGGATCCGCTCGCCCCAGGCGGCGTTGAACCGCCAGAAGTCGATGATCTCGCAGGCCGAGTCGATCTCCGCCTGGTAGGCGGTCTTCGACTGGCCGAGCATGGTGGCGCCGTTGAGCGTGGGGCGCCAGCCCTTCGCCAGCAGGTCGGCCGCCTTGAGGAAGATGGCGGCGCGGTCGTGGTAGGGCATGGCCGCCCAGGCCGGCTTGGCGGCGCGCGCCGCGGCGATGGCCGCCTGCACCTCGGCCTCGCCGGCCTGGTGGAAGCGGGCCAGCCGCTGCGCGTGGCGGTGCGGGGCGCGGGCGTCGGCCAGCTTGCCGGTGCGCACCGGCTTGCCGCCGACCACCACCGGGATCTCGATCTCCTCGGCGGCCAGCGCGCCGATGCGGGCCTTCAGGGCGGCGCGGCCGGGGCTGCCCGGGGCGTACTCGTGGACCGGCTCGTTGACCGGCGAGGGGATGCGGAACGTTCCGTGGGACATGGGGTCTCCTCCTGTCAGCCGATGATGAAGTCCTCGCGCGACACGTCGCCGCGCGCGAAGCGATCGAGGGTGAAGCGCTCGAAGATCTCGTGGGGCGCGTCGCCGGCCATCCAGCCGGCCATGAGCTCGGTGACGGCGGGGGCCATCATGAACCCGTGGCCCACGAAGCCGGAGAGCTGCAGGAAGTTCTCGAACCCGGCGGCGCCGAGGATGGGGTTGTTGTCCGGCGTGACGTCGTAGCAGCCGGCCCACTGGCGCATCACCTTGAGGCCGGCGGTGATGGGGGCGGCCCGCGTCAGCGCCCGGGAGAAGCGGGCCAGGAAGCGGAGCGTGCTGCTCGTGTCGATGCCGTGCGGCTCCTTGGGGTCGCCCAGGCCGCCCACGATCTCGCCGCGCCCGCTCTGCGAGAAGTAGAGGCCGCTGCCGAGGTCGGAGACGAGCGGCTGGAGCCAGGGCTTGAGCGGCTCGGTCACCAGGATCTCGTGCCGCTCGGGGACGTTCGGCAGCTTCACGCCGGCCAGCGCCGCCACGTCCTTCGACCAGGCGCCGCAGGCGTTCACCACCGTGTCGCAGGCGATGGTGCCGCGGTCGGTCTCGACGCCGGTGATCCGGGCGCCGCTCCGCTGGAAGCCGGTCACCTTGGTGAAGGTGACGATCTTCGCCCCCATGGCCTCGGCGCGGGCGGCGTAGCCCCAGGCGAAGGGCCAGGGGAAGACCACCGCGTCGTCGGGGTTCCAGGAGGCGGCCAGGAAGGCCTTGGGGTCGAGCTCCGGCACCACCTCGAGCGCCTCGGCGGGCGTGAGGAGGCGCGTCTTCACCCCCTCGGCGTTGTGGATCTGCACGTTGCGCTCGATGCGCTTCACGTGCTCGGCGGTGGGGGCGAGGAAGAGGTAGCCGCCGCGCCGGAACCAGACGTTGATGCCCATCTCCGAGGCGAAGGTCTCGCCGATCTCGAGCGAGCGCTTGGCCAGCCGGATCATGGTGGGCGTGGTCCACTGGGCGCGCACGCCGCCGCCGTTGCGGCCGGAGGCGCCGGCGTTGACGTAGGCCCGCTCCAGCAGCACCACGTCGCGGATGCCGCGGCGGCAGAGGTTGTAGGCGAGGCCGACGCCCATGATGCCGCCGCCGATGATGACCACCTGCGCCCTGGCCGGGAGCGGCTGCGAGGGGCGCGGCTGCGGCCCGGGCGGGAGCGGCACCGGCACGCCGCCGTGGAGCGGCAGGGTGTCGGGGTCGATGGAGGCGAGCTGGCCGAGCGCCGTCGGGTGGAGCGGCGGCCGCACGGTGAAGGGGGCCACCTCGCCCGGCGTGGCGCCGAGCCGGAGCAGCTCGCGCGCCGCCATGGCGAGGCAGCTCTTGCCCTGGCACGGGCCGGTGCCGATGCCGGTGTAGCGCTTCACCGACTCGAGGTCGCGGTAGCCGCGCTCGAAGGCCTTCTGGATGTCCTTCGGCGTCACGTCCTCGCAGGCGCAGAGGAAGGCCTTCTCGCTACGCATGGCGCACCTCCTGGCCCGCGGCCGGAGCGGGCGGCGGTGGCCGCCACGCCGCCGCCGCCTCGCCCGCCACCCGGCCGGCC
>DASTGK010000046.1:0-4432 GCA_035719085.1 Anaeromyxobacteraceae bacterium | reverse complement strand
GATCATGGCCCTCGAGCTCTTCAAGCCGTTCATCTACAACAAGCTCGAGGAGAAGGGGTACGTCACCACCATCAAGTCGGCCAAGAAGATGGTGGAGAAGGAGCGCCCCGAGGTCTGGGACATCCTCGACGAGGTGATCCGCGAGCACCCGGTGCTCCTCAACCGCGCCCCGACGCTGCACCGCCTGGGCATCCAGGCCTTCGAGCCGGTGCTCATCGAGGGCAAGGCCATCCAGCTCCACCCGCTGGTCTGCACCGCCTTCAACGCCGACTTCGACGGCGACCAGATGGCCGTGCACGTGCCGCTCTCCATCGAGGCGCAGATGGAGGCCCGCGTGCTCATGATGAGCACGAACAACATCCTGTCGCCGGCGCACGGCAAGCCGATCATCGTGCCCAGCCAGGACATCGTCCTCGGCATCTACTACATGACCCGCGAGCGGGCCTTCGCCAAGGGCGAGGGCAAGGCGTTCGCGAGCCCCGAGGAGGTCCGCGCCGCCTACGACCAGGGCGAGGTCGACCTGCAGGCCAAGGTCACCGTGCGCATGGACGGCAAGCGCGTCGAGACCACCATCGGCCGCGTGCTGATGTACGACATCGTCCCGAAGCGGATCCCGTTCGACGCCATCAACAAGGTGATGGACAAGAAGCAGCTCCAGTCCCTCATCGACCTGACCTACCGCCTGTGCGGCGAGAAGGAGACCGTCCTCCTCGCCGACCGCGTCCGGTCCATGGGCTACGGCAACGCGACCCGCGCCGGCATCTCCATCGCCCTCGACAACATGGTCATCCCGCAGAAGAAGCAGGAGCTGCTGGAGCGGGCCACGCGCGAGGTCGACGACATCCAGACCCAGTACGCCGAGGGCCTCATCACCATCGGCGAGCGCTACAACAAGGTCATCGACATCTGGGCGCAGGTCACCGAGGAGGTGGCCCAGGAGATGATGGGCCAGATCGGCACCGAGACGGCCCACGGCGCCGGCAAGGACGGCAAGAAGGAGGAGCGCAAGCAGCCCTCCTTCAACCCGATCTTCATCATGGCCGACTCCGGCGCCCGCGGCTCGGCCCAGCAGATCCGCCAGCTGGCCGGCATGCGCGGCCTCATGGCCAAGCCGTCCGGCGAGATCATCGAGACGCCCATCACGGCCAACTTCCGCGAGGGCCTCAACGTCCAGCAGTACTTCATCTCGACCCACGGCGCCCGCAAGGGCCTGGCCGACACGGCGCTCAAGACCGCCAACTCCGGCTACCTGACCCGCCGCCTCGTCGACGTGGCCCAGGACGCCATCATCACCGAGTACGACTGCGGCGCCATGGACGGCATCACCCTGGGCGCCCTGGTCGAGGGCGGCGAGATCATCGAGCCCATGGGCGAGCGCATCCTCGGCCGCGTGGCGCTCGACGACATCCACGACGCCTTCACCGGCGCCGTGGTGGTGAGCGCCAACGAGGAGATCGACGAGGGCAAGGTCAAGCTCGTCGAGAACGCCGGCATCGACAAGGTCCGGATCCGCTCGGTGCTCACCTGCCAGGCCCGGCGCGGCATCTGCGTCGAGTGCTACGGCCGCGACCTGGCCCGCGGGCGCAAGGTCTCGGTCGGCGAGGCGGTCGGCGTCATCGCCGCCCAGTCGATCGGCGAGCCGGGCACCCAGCTGACGATGCGGACCTTCCACATCGGCGGCGCGGCCTCGCGGCGCGCCGAGCAGTCGAGCCTGGAGAACCGCAACGGCGGGCTGGTGAAGCTGCTGAACGTGGCCGTCGCCAAGAAGAAGGACGGCACGCTCATCGTCATGAACCGGAACGGCGAGATCCTCGTCACCGACGAGCAGGGGCGCGAGCGCGAGCGCTACAGCCTGGTCTACGGCGCCAAGCTCATGGTGCGCGAGGGCCAGCGGCTCGAGGGCGCCACCCAGCTGGCCGAGTGGGATCCGTACTCGATGCCGATCATCACCGAGGTGGCCGGCCGCGTGAAGTTCGGCGACCTCGTCGACGGCGTGACCATCAACGACTCGGTGGACGAGATCACCGGCCTGTCGCGCAAGACGGTCATCGCCTCGAAGGATCCGGACGCCCGGCCGCGCATCTCCATCAAGGACGAGACCGGCAAGACCCGCAAGCTCGCCAGCAGCGAGGCCGACGCCCGCTACATGCTGCCCGAGGGCGCCAACCTGGTCGTCAACGACGGCGACGAGGTCGACGCCGGCGACGTGCTCGCCAAGATGCCGCGCGAGACCACCAAGACCAAGGACATCACCGGCGGTCTCCCGCGCGTCGCCGAGCTCTTCGAGGCCCGCAAGCCCAAGGAGCACGCGGTCATCTCCGAGATCGACGGCGTGGTCGCCTTCGGCAAGGACACCAAGGGCAAGCGCAAGGTGGTCATCACGCCCGAGGTGGACGGCAAGCTGCGCCCCGACCTGGCCAAGGAGTACCTGATCGGCAAGGGCAAGCACATCAGCGTCCACACCGGCGACCGCGTCCACGCGGGCGAGCCGCTCATGGACGGCTCCTCCAACCCGCACGACATCCTCCGGGTGCTCGGCGAGAAGGAGCTGGCGCGCTGGCTGGTGGACGAGGTGCAGGAGGTCTACCGGCTGCAGGGCGTGAAGATCAACGACAAGCACATCGAGACCATCGTCCGCATGATGCTCCGCCGCGTCCGCGTGGTGGACGTCGGCGACGCCAACTTCCTGGCCGACGAGCAGGTCGAGAAGTGGGTGTTCGAGGAGGAGAACGACCGGGTGATCAAGGCGGGCGGCAAGCCGGCCCAGGCCGAGCCGCTGCTCCTCGGCATCACCAAGGCCTCGCTCTCGACGGAGTCCTTCATCTCCGCCTCGTCGTTCCAGGAGACCACCAAGGTGCTCACCGAGGCCGCCATCAGCGGCAAGGTCGACAACCTGCGCGGCCTCAAGGAGAACGTCATCATGGGCCGGCTCATCCCGGCCGGCACCGGCCTCCCGCACTACAAGCACCTCGACATCGAGGTGGAGACGCCGGTCGACGCCGTCGAGGAGGCCGAGGAGGCCCTGGCGGTCGCCGGGGGCGAGGAGTAGGCGAGGCCGTCCGGCCTCTGTCCAGCCCACGCGTACTTGGGGTCCGGTCCCTCTTGGGGCCGGACCCCTTCTATTTTGGCGTCGACCGCGCGTCCGCGTTTCGCGCGCAAGTGCCCGACACCACTCGCACCGAAGAGTGAGACGAAGGCGCAGAAACGTCCCTCCCGGGGGTTGACGCCGCTCAAAAATCGTGGCCGGTGGAGGGGTCCATGCTGTCGGGGGAATGGCAGTCGGCTGAAGATGTTCTACTTTGAGCCCTCTGAGAGAGACTTCATCGTGCGACCCGGAAGTGCTGGTACGGAGGGCTCATTTGGTGGTTGTTGACCTCTGCGGTCCAGAATGAGTAACCTGACGTTACGTAACCTACGAGGCAGATCGTCAGAGGGTGCAGCACAGCGCCGCACAGGCAGAGAGGCAGACTCAATGAGGACGGCGACGACTCAGCGCGGAAGCAGGGAGTTCGAGGAGCTGGCCCCGTACCTGAAAGCAGTTCGCGACTTCCCGCCGCTCTCGCGGGAGGAGGAGCACGCGCATGCGCTGCGCGCCCGCAAGGGCGAGGTGAAGTCGAAGCAGAAGCTGGTGCGCCACAACCTGGCCTTCGTCGTGGCCATCGCCCGCAAGCAGCGGCGCGGCACGGTGCGGCTCGACGACCTCATCCAGGAGGGCAACGTCGGCCTGATGCGGGCGGTCGAGAAGTTCGACCCGCACGCCGGGACCCGCTTCTCGACGTACGCCGTCTGGTGGATCCGCGCCTACATCGGGAAGTACCTCAAGGAGGCGCGCAGCACCGTCCGCCCGCAGAGCGGCACGGTGGCGCAGCCCGACCTCTCGCTCGACAGCGCCATCGACGAGGAGGGTGACGCGACGCACCTCGAGCGGATCGAGGACGACGGCCCCGGCCCCGAGGACACCTACCTCACGGCCGAGGGGGACCGCGAGGTGCGCGACGCCCTCGGCAAGGTCCGCAAGCGGATCGGCGAGCTGGGCTGGGACATCGTCCACAACCGGCTGGAGCAGGACCAGCCGCGTACGCTCGAGGAGATCGGCAAGCGCTGGGGCGTCTCGCGCGAGCGCGTGCGCCAGGTCGAGCTCAAGACCAAGCAGTTCCTCCACCGGTACCTGACGCCGGTCGAGCGCGACGCCGCGTAAGACCAGCGCCGCGGCCGGACACGGAGCCCGCCATCCCCACGGGGTGGCGGGCTCTTCGCGTCGTCGGGCCCCCTCGCGCCGGTCCCGCGCCGCCGGCACCGCTCGTGCATTCACCGACCGTCCGGGAGGTGGGCATGGAGCGGATCCTGAAGGCGGGGAGCGCGGCGGCGGCCTGGCCGCGCCGGCGCATCACCGCGCTGGCGTGGCAGGCGGGCGAGCGCGCGGCAGCCATCC
>DASTGK010000045.1:0-12960 GCA_035719085.1 Anaeromyxobacteraceae bacterium | reverse complement strand
GCGCCGCGGGAGCGCGCCCCGCTCCCGGCCGACCGGGCCGAGGCGGTCCGGCAGGCGGCGCTGCGCATCCTGCCCGGCACCTACTACCACGCGCTCGGCGTCGACATCGCCGCCGACGCGGCCGAGATCGAGCGGGCCTGGCGCCAGGTGAGCGCCCGCTTCGACCCGGCCAGCTTCGCCGACTGGGACGTGGGCGACCTCGACGACCTGCTCCGCTCGGTGCAGGACAAGGTGGACGCCGCCTGGCGCGTCCTCGGCAACGAGGAGAAGCGGCGCCACTACCTCTCCTTCCTGCTGCTCAAGTCGGAGCTCTCCGGCGCGCGCAGCCCCGGCATCGTGCTCGACGCCGAGGTGGCCCTGAAGCGCGGCGAGCGGGCCCTGCGGGCGCGCCGCAACGCCGAGGCGGTCTCGGCCTTCCGCGAGGCGGTGGAGAGGAACCCGCGCGAGCCGGAGTACCTCGCCATGCTCGCCTTCGCCGAGCTGTACGACCCGGTGCTGCCGCCGGCGGCGCGGGCCGAGGAGGCGCGGGCGCAGGCCCGGGCGGCGCTCCAGCTCGACGCCGGCCACCTGCGCGCCATGGTGGTGCTGGCGCTGGCCGAGGGGCTGGCCGGCAACCTGGCCGAGGCGCGCGGGGCCATCGAGGCGGCCCAGGCCGCCCACCCGCACGCCGAGCTGGTGAAGGGGGCGCGCGCCTGGCTCGGCGGCCGCGCCCGGGCCCGCTAGAGCCCCTGCGCCGCCAGCCCCTTCCTGGCGATGGCGGCGAGCGCCGCCACGAAGTCGGGGCGCGTGCCGAGGGCCGGGACGCGCAGGAAGGCGGCGGCGCCGGCGCGCTCGGCCGCCTGCCGCGCCAGGATGTCCATGTCGTAGAGCGTCTCGAGGTGCTCCGAGACGAAGGCGATGGGCACCGCCACCACCACGCGGCCGCGGGCGTTGGCGCCGAGCCACTCCACCGTGTCCGGGCCGAGCCACTTCGTCGGCCCGACGCGGCTCTGGTAGGTGAGCTGCCAGTCGGTCACGCCGGCGCGCCGCGCCGTCTCGCGGGCCGAGTGCTCCACGTAGGCCGGGTAGGGATCGCCGGCGCGCACCTGGCTCATGGGCAGGCCGTGGGCGCTGAAGACCACGAGCACGTCGCCGCGCCGGGCCGGGTCGACCGCGCCGAGCACCTCGCGCAGCGCCGCCGCCGAGGCGTCGAGGTAGCGGTCGTCGTCGTGCCAGGTGCAGACCTCGGCGAGCGGCTTCTCGCGCGGCCAGAGGCGGCGCAGCTCGACGAGCGAGCTCTTGGTGGTGGCGTTGGCCCACTGCGGGTAGAGCGGCAGGGCGAGCGCCCGCTCCGCGCCGGCGTCGAGCGCCTGGCGCACCCCCTCCTCGGTGGAGGGGTGGCCGCAGCGCATGGCGAGGTGGCAGGAGTAGCCCGGGCCGAGCGCCGCCTCGAGCGCCCTGGCCTGCGCCTCGGTCCCCTCGACGAGCGGGCTCTTGCCGCCGATGAGGGCGTACTTCTCGGCCGAGGACGGGGCGCGCAGCCGGGAGATGAGCTTCGCCACCAGCGGCCGGAAGGGGCCGAAGGGGGCGGAGATGAGGAGCGGGTCGGAGAAGAGCTGGTAGAGGTAGGGCTCCACCTCCGCGAGGCTGCGCGGCCCGCCCAGGTTCATCAGGAACACGGCCGTCCTGGCCATCGGCGCCTCCCCTCCCCGCCCCGCGGTCAGACCGTCCGGGAGAACGTCTTGGCCGCGTCGGGCTTCTTCGCCAGGTAGGCGTCGAAGAGCATGGCCACGTTGCGGACGAGCAGCTGGCCCAGGGGGGTGACCGCCAGCACCTGCCCGTCGAAGGTGGCGAGGCCGTCGGCCACGAGCTCGTCGAGCCCGGCGCCGAGCGAGGCGGCGATCTCGCCGCGCGCGGCCGCCCCGAACTCCCGCTCCACCTCGCCGAGGTCGAGCCGGAGCTGGCACATCACCCGGTTGATGACGAAGCGGCGGAGCACGTCGTCGGCCGTCATGGCGGCGCCGCGCTCGATGGGGAAGGTGCCGGCCTCGACCAGCTCGGTCCAGTCCTTGAGCCGGTGGACGTTCTGGGCGTAGGCGCCGCCGATGTCCGAGATGGAGCTGAGGCCGAAGGAGAGCGTGTCGTCGGCGGGGCGGATGGTGTAGCCCTGGAAGTTGCGGAACATGGTCCCGGCGGCCTGGGCCCGGGCCAGCTCGTCGCTCTCCAGCGCGAAGTGGTCGAGGCCGATGAGCCGGTAGCCGCTCTTGGTGAAGGCCTCGACGGCCTGCAGGAAGAGCTCGACGCGCTGCTCCGTCTTGGGCAGCGCCTCCTGCGGCAGCAGCCGCTGGTGCGGCTTGGCCCAGGGGGTGTAGGCGAAGCCGAAGACCGCCAGCCGGTCGGGGTGGATGCGGATGATCCGCTCCAGGCTGTCCTTCCAGGTCTCCGGCGTCTGGTAGGGCAGGCCGTAGATCAGGTCCAGGTTGATGCCGTGGAAGCCGTTGTCGCGGGCCGCCTGCACCAGGTCGGCGGTCTCCTTCTCGCCCTGGATGCGGCCGACCACCTCCTGCACCTTGGCGTCGAAGTCCTGCACCCCCATGGAGATGCGGTTGAAGCCGAGCCTCGCCAGCGCCTCGACCTGCGCCTTGCTGGTGATGGCCGGGTCGATCTCGATGGCCAGCTCGGCGTCCTTGGCGAAGTGGAAGTGGCGGGCCAGGATGCCGTGGCAGCGCGTCAGCTGCTTCACGTCGAGGAAGGTGGGCGTTCCGCCGCCCCAGTGGAGCTGCGAGACCGTGCGGCGCGTGGGCAGGCGGGCCGCCACCAGGGCGACCTCCTTCTCCAGCACGTCGAGGTAGGCGTCGGCGCGGCTGCGGTCGTGCGTGGCGATGACGTTGCAGCCGCAGAAGCGGCACATCTCGCGGCAGAACGGCAGGTGCACGTACATCGAGAGCGGCCCGCCGGCCCGCTCGGCGCGCGCCAGGTGCTCCTCGTACTGCGCCGCCTTGAAGGCGTCGGACCAGACCGGCGCCGTCGGGTAGCTCGTGTAGCGCGGCCCCGGCCGGTCGTACTTCTTGATGAGGTCCCAGGACGGGATCTGCAGCATCGCTCGCCTCACTTCGCGGCGAAGGCGTGGACGGCGTCCACCACGGCCTTCACGTTCGCCTCGGGGGTGCCCACCTGGATGCCGTGCCCCAGGTTGAAGATGTAGCCGGGGGCGCCGCCGGCCGCCCGGCAGATGCCGAGCGCCTTCTCGACCGCGGCCTCGGGCGGCCCGAGCAGCACCGTCGAGTCGAGGTTGCCCTGGATGGCCACGTGCGGCGCGCGCCGGCGCGCCTCGTCGATGGGGATGCGCCAGTCGACCGAGACCACGTCGAAGCCGAGGGCGGCGAGCCGCTCCAGGTGGCCGGTGGTGCCGGTGGAGAAGATGATCGAGGGGACGCCGGTCTTCTTCACCGCCTCGGCGAGGCGGGCCAGGTACGGGAAGGAGAAGCGCTCCAGGTCCTCGCGGTCCAGCTCGCCGAGCCAGCTCTCGAAGATCTGGGCGGCGTGGCAGCCGGCCGCCACCTGCTCCTCGATCTGCACGATGGCGGCCTGGGTGAGCTTCTCGAAGAGCGCGTGGGCGGTGGCCGGCTCGGCGTAGAGCATCGTCTTGAGCCGGGTGAAGCCCTGGCTCCCGCCCTCGACGGCGTAGCTCGCCACCGTGAAGGGGCCGCCGACGAAGCCGATGAGCGGCACGCGGCCGCGCAGCCCGGCGTTGATGGCCCGCACGCCGTCGAGCACGTAGCCGAGGTCGCGGGTCGGCGCCGGGATGCGCAGCGCCTCGACGTCGGCGCGGGTGCGGACCGGGTTGGCGATCTTGGGGCCGCCGTCGCCCTTGCCCTTCTCCCCCTTCTCGAAGGAGAGGTCGAGCCCCATGGCCGGCAGGTGGACCAGGATGTCGGAGAAGAGGATGGCCGCGTCGAAGCCGAACTCGTCGATGGGCGCGCAGGTGACCCTGGCGATCAGCTCGGGCGAGCGGCACAGCTCGAGGAAGCTCACCTGGCCGCGGACGGCGCGGTAGGAGGCCTGGTAGCGGCCGGCCTGCCGCATCATCCAGACGGGCAGGCGGTCCACGGGGCGGCGGCGGCAGGCGTCGAGGAAGCGGGTGTTCTCGAGGGTCATGGGGTGGCGCATTTTAGTCCAAGCCGCCCGGAAGGGAACCCCGGGGGCGCCTCACCCGGGGCCGAGCGCCGCGGCGGCCTGCGCCCCGCTCACCCCGGCCACCCGCACCGTCTTGCGGCGCCCGGTCTCGCCGCGCACCACCGCCACGTCGGCCTTGCGGACGCCGAGCGCGTCGGCCAGGAAGGCGACCAGGGCGGCGTTGGCCTCGCCGTCCACCGGCGGCGCCGCCAGCTGCACCTTGAGCCGGCCGTCGTGCTCGCCCACCACGCGGGTGCGCGAGGCGCGCGGCTGCACCAGGAGCTCGAGGGTGACCGCGCCCGCCTCCTCGCGCAGCCACGCGACCATCAGCGCAGCCCGACGACGGCGATGCCGGCCCGGTCGGCCCGGCGCACCAGCTCGTCGAGGTCCATCACCAGCGTGGCGCCCGCCTCCACCGCCAGCACGCGGCAGCCGGCCTTGCGCATCGACTCGACGGTGCCCGGGCCGACCGCCGGCAGGTCGAAGCGCCGGTCCTGCTGCGGCTTCACCGCCTTCACCACCACCGCCCCGGCGCGGGCCAGCTCGCCGCCGCGGGCGATGCAGGCGTCGGTCCCCTCGAGCGCCTCGACCGCCACGCCGCAGCGGTCCTTCACCACCACCGTCTGGCCGAGATCGAGCCGGCCGATGGCCCGCGCCAGCTCCAGGCCGTAGCGGGCGTCGGCCCACTCGGCCTCGGTCGGCTGGTGACGGCCGAGCACGCCCTCCGGGGCGAGGGCGTCGGTGAGGAACGGAGTCGGGTCGATGACCGGGAAGCCGTGCTCGGCCAGCATGGCGGCGATGGTGCGCAGCAGGTTGTCGTCGGAGCGGATCGCCACGCGCGCCAGGAGCTCCAGCCCGATGGCGTCGGGCATGGCGTCGAGGAAGAAGCGCTTCTTGGCGATGGCGCCGAGCATCACCGACTGCGTGGCGCCGCCGGCCTTGAGGATCTCGGCCACCTTGCCGAACTGGCCGAGCTTCACCCAGGTGAGCTGGTCGACCTCGTGCTCCAGCGCCTTGTCGGTCTGGTGGACGTGGGCCGCCGCCACCACGCGGTGGCCGGCGCGGCGGGCCCCCCGCGCGAAGAGGAGCGGGAAGCCCCCGCTCCCGGCGATGAGCCCGATGGTGGCCATGACCTCAGCGGGTGATGCCGCGCTTCGAGCCCTGGACGAAGGCGACGAAGTGGGCCACCTCGGGGTGCGCGCCGAGCTCGCCCTCGAGCTGGGCCAGCGCCTCGGCCGCCTGCAGGTTGGAGCGGAAGAAGATCTTGAAGGCCTGCTTGACCCGGCCGATCTGCTCCTCGGTCATCCCGGCGCGCTGCATGCCGATGGTGTTGAGGCCGGCCAGCTCGGCGCGCGAGCCGTTGACGGTGCAGTAGGGCGCGACGTCCATGGCGACGCCGGTCATGCCGCCCACGAAGGCCAGCCGGCCCACGCGGGAGAACTGGTGGGCCGCCGAGAGGCCGCCGAAGTGCACGTGGTCCTCGAGGATCACGTGGCCGGCCAGGGCCACCGAGTTGGCGATGATGGCGCCGTCGCCGATGACGCAGTCGTGGGCCACGTGGCTGCTCGCCATGAAGAGGCAGCCGCTGCCGATGCGGGTGACGCCGCGATCCTGCACCGTGCCGGCGTGGACGGTGACGAACTCGCGGAAGGTGTTGCCGTCGCCGATGACGGTGGTGGTCGGCTCGCCGGCGTACTTGAGGTCCTGCGGCACCTCGCCGACGACGGCGTGCGAGAAGACGCGGTTGCGCGCGCCGAGCGTGGTGCGGCCGGTGACGACGCCGTGCGGGCCGACGACGCAGCCCGGGCCCATCACCACGTGGGGGCCGACGTAGGCGAACGGGCCGATCTCGCAGCTCGGGTCGACCTGCGCCCCGGCCTCGACGACGGCGCTCGGGTGGATGGCCATGTGGCGGCTCCTCTCGACTCGCGGCTAGGCCGCGTCCCCGTCGGCCAGCATGGCCATGAACCCGGCCTCGGCGACCACCTGGCCGTCGACCACCGCCTTGCCGACCTGCTTCCAGACGGCCCCCTTCTGCTTCACCACCTCGACGTGGAGCTCGAGCCGATCGCCCGGCACCACCGGCTTGCGGAAGCGGGCCCCGTCGATCCCCATGAGGTAGGTGACCTTGCGCTGGACCTGCTCGGGCGGGAGCGACAGGCAGGCGAGCAGCCCCGCCGCCTGGGCCAGCGCCTCGAGGATGAGCACGCCCGGCATGACCGGGTGGCCGGGGAAGTGGCCGGCGAAGAAGGGCTCGTTCATGGTGACGCCCTTCACCGCCACCAGCGTCTTCTCCTTCTCGAAGGCGATGACGCGATCGACGAGGAGGAAGGGCGGGCGGTGCGGCAGGAGCCGCTGGATCCCCTCGACGTCGAGGATGGGGCCGGCCTTGGGATCGCTGCTCATGGCTTCTTCTCCTCCTCCAGCTTCGCCACCTTCTTCTGCAGCTCGCGGAGCTCGCGGCGCATGTCGGTGAGCCGATCGTAGACCGCCGCGTTGCGGGCCCAGCGCACGTCGTTCACGGCGGGGGAGCCGGCCACCCGCTCCCCCGGCTCCAGGTCGCGCGCCAGGCCGGCCTGGGCCGCGATGTTGGCCCGGTCGCCGACGGTGAGGTGGCCGATGAGGCCGGCCTGCCCCCAGGCCACCACGCCCATGCCGAGCTTGGTCGAGCCGGAGATGCCGACCTGCGAGGCCAGGATGCAGAGCGGCCCGACCACCACGTTGTGGGCGATCTGCACCAGGTTGTCGATCTTGGCCCCGCGGCCGATGCGGGTGGTGCCGAGCGTGGCGCGGTCGACGCAGCTGTTGGCGCCGATCTCCACGTCGTCCTCGACGACCACGTTGCCCACCTGCGGCACCTTGTAGTGGCGCGGCCCCTTCCCCTCGCCCTCGAGGTCGAGGGCGAAGCCGAAGCCGTCCGAGCCGATGACGCAGCCCGGCTGCAGGATGACGCGGTCGCCGACGACGCAGCGCTCGCGCACCACCACGTTCTGGTAGAGCAGGCAGTCCTCGCCGACGCGGGCGTCCTGGCCGATCTGCACGCCCGGGTGGACGATGGTGCGGGCGCCCACCACGGCGCCCGGGCCGATGCTGGCGAGCGGCATCACCTGCGCCGACGGGTGGACCAGCGCCGTGGGGTGGACCACCGCCTCGGGCGCCACCTCGGGCAGCGCGGTGCGCGGCGGGTGGAAGTGGGTCGAGATCTTGGCGAAGGCCAGGTAGGCGTTCGGCGCCCGGAGCAGGGTGCGCCCGGGCGCGGCCGGCGCGCCCGGCTCCACCACCACCGCGGCGGCGCGGCTCGCCTCGAAGGCCTGGCGGTACTTCTTGTTGGAGAAGAAGGAGAGCTGGCCGGGGCCGGCCTCCTCGAGCGGGGCCACGCCGGTGATCCGGAGGCTCCCGTCCCCCTCCACCTCTCCGCCGACCAGCGCGGCGAGCTCGGCGAGCGTGCGGGCGGACACGGCGGGCCTACTTCTTGGCGGCGGGAGCGCCCTTGACGGGCTCCGCCTTCTTGGCGCCGGCGTAGCGCGCGTTGAACTTGCGGATGAGCTCGTTGGTGATGTCGAGCGAGGCCGGGGCGTAGACCAGGCCGGCGTCGCTGCGCTCGAAGATCATGGTGAAGCCGTCGGCCTCGGCGATCTCGCGGGCGATGGCCTGCATCTTGTCGAAGATGCCGCGGGTCACCTCGCGCTCGCGGCCCGACAGGTCCTGCTGGAGCTTGATGTAGAACTCCTGGACCTCCATCTTCTTGCGGTCGAGCTCGGCGCCCTTGGTGGCCTTGGCCTCGGCGCTCATCACCATGGCCTGCTTGTCGAAGTCGGCCTGCAGCTTCTTCACCTCGTCGGTCTTGAGGTCGAGCTGCTTCTGCTTCTCGTCGAAGTCCTTCTTGAGCTGGGCCTTGGCGGCCTTGCCCTCGTCGACCTCGTTGAGGGCGCGCTGCAGGTCGACGTAGCCGAGCTTCAGCTCGGCGCGGGCGGCGGCGGGCGCCAGGGCGGCGGCGAGGGCGAGGGCGGCGAGGACGCGGACGGTGGGGCGCATGGGGGTCTCCTCCCGGGCAGGGCGGGTCAGAAGAAGTTGCCGATGGTGAACTGGAAGTCGAGGGCCTGGTCGACGTAGTTGCCGGCGCGGTCGCGGCGCCGGTCGAGGGGGATGCCCCACTCGAAGCGGAGCGGGCCGATGGGGCTGAACCAGCGGAAGCCGAAGCCCACCGACTTGTAGAGCGAGAGGCTCACGGCCGGATCGTGCCACGACCCGAGCCCGAAGGCGTTGCCGCCGTCGGCGAAGAGCACCCCGCGGATGCCGGCGCTCTGCACCAGCGGGAACTCCAGCTCCAGGTTGAGGACGGCCTGCTTGTTGCCGCCGGTGGCGGTGGTGCAGGTCTGCGACGAGGGGTCGGCGGCGACGCAGGAGACCGGGGTCTGCGGCGAGATGGAGAGGAAGCGGTAGCCGCGCACCGAGTTGATGCCGCCCAGGTAGAAGAGCTCCGAGATGGGCACCGTGTTGTTCGGGTCCCAGCTGCGGATGAGGCCGAGCGTCAGCTTGCCCTTGGCCACCACGCCGAAGGGCAGCGGGCGGTAGGCGCGCCCCTCCACCGCGTAGCGGGTGAAGAGGTTGACGGCGTGACCGAAGACCGCGCTCGGCGCCAGCGCCGGGGGCGCCACCTCGGCCGAGCTGGAGAGGAAGAAGCCGCTGGTGGGGAAGAGCCGGTTGTCGCGCTTGTCCCACTGCCAGGCGAACGTGAGCGAGCTCGTGGTGCCGGAGCGGAAGGAGTTGAAGAGGCCCGAGGAGGCGGACGTGCCCGAGACCGAGACGTACTCGTTCTTGTAGGTCCCGAAGACGCGCATGTCCTCGAGGTTCCTGGCGAAGGGCCAGACGTTGGCGAGGCCGTTCAGCTCGTAGCCCCAGGTCATGTTGCCGCCGACGGCCCGCCGGTTGAAGGTCGTGTAGGAGCTCTCGGTGGCGTAGAGGTCGAAGGCGAAGGTCCACTTGGTGTCGAGGAAGTACGGCTCGACGAACTGGATCTGGCCGAGCTGGCGGATCGACGACCACTGCACCTGCAGCGTCAGCGTCTGGCCCCAGCCGAAGAAGTTCTGCTGCGAGATCTGCCCGGTGAGGATGAAGTTCTCGTAGCTGGAGAAGCCGGCGCCGAGCTGGAAGGAGCCGGTGGAGCGCTCCTTCACCTCCACCGTGGCCACGATCAGGTCGTCGGCGCTGCCCTTCTTGGTGGTGATCTCGGCCGTCTCGAAGAAGCCGAGCGCGGTGACGCGGCTCTTGGAGACCTTGATGGCGGTGCCGCTGTAGAGCTCGCCCTCGTAGATGCGCAGCTCGCGGCGCACCACCTTGTCGCGGGTGCGCTCGTTGCCGACGATCTCGATGCGCTCGAAGCGGCACTTCAGGCCGGGCTGCACCTCGAAGGTGAGGTCGACGATGCGCCGCGCCGGGTCGACGTTGGTGAGGGGCGTGACGTTGGCGTAGGCGTAGCCCTTGTCCTTGTACACGTCGCCGGCGGCGAAGAGGTCGTTGCGCAGCTTGGTGCTGGAGAAGAGCTCGCCGCCCTTGGTCTGGAGCAGGCGGCGCAGCCGCGGCTCCTCGTCGAGCAGCTCGCCGGCGAAGTCGATCTTGCCGATGGTGAACTGCTCGCCCTCCTCCACCGGGATGGAGACGTAGAGGAAGCGCCGGTCGGGCGAGAGCGCGATGGCCGGCTTGCCGACCTTGACGTTGATGTAGCCCTGGTCGAGGTAGGCCTGCTGGATGGCCGAGAGGTCGTGCTGGAACATGTCCTCGCGGTAGGTCCCGCCCTGGCCCAAGCTCAGGAGGGAGAGCAGGCCGCCCTCCTGCGTCAGCATGGCGCCCTTGAGCGTCTCGCTCGAGAGCCTGGAGTTCCCGAGGAAGCGGATCTCCTTGACCATGACCTTGGCCTTCTCGTCGACCACGTAGCGGACGGCCACCTGGTTGTCGGGCAGCTCCTCGAGCTTGGCCTTGACCTCGGCGAGGTAGTACCCCTTCTCGACGTACTTCTCCTGGATCTTCTTCACGTCCTTCTTGATGGCGACGCGATCCAGCATCGTGAAGGGCTTCACCTCCACGGTGTCCTTGAGGTCGTCCTTGGAGAGCTCCTCGTTGCCGACGATGGTGGCCTCGCGCACCGTGGGCCGCTCGGTGACGCGGTAGACCAGCACCGGGTGCTCGGCGTCCCCCTCGCGCTCCACCACCACGTCGGAGAAGAAGCCGAGCTTCATGAGCGCCCGGACGTCGGCGTCGAGCCGCTTCGGGTCGAGGGCGGTGCCCTTCTTGGAGACGGCCGCCTTGATGGCGTCGACCTCGACGCGGCGGTTCCCCTCCACGCGGACGTCGGCGATGACGGGGGCGTCGGCGCCCCGGGCCGGGACGGCCGGGAGCGCCAGGAGCAGCGCAGCGGCGAGGGGCCAGGCGGAGCGGGCGGTCACGAAGCCGCGGAATCTAGTGGAACGGGCGCTGGGACTCAAAGGGTTTCTCGCTCCAGCCGCCCCGCCGAGAGGCGCAGGCGGCGCGGCAGGGCTCGGGCCAGCTGCTCGTTGTGGGTCACCACCACGGCGGTGATGCCGAGGCGGGCGTTGAGGTCGGCCAGGAGGGCGTGGATGCCCTCCGCCGTGCGCGGGTCGAGGTTGCCGGTCGGCTCGTCGGCCAGGAGCAGCCGCGGCTTCAGGCACAGGGCGCGGGCCAGGGCCACCCGCTGCTGCTCGCCGCCGGAGAGCTCGCCGGGCCGGTGGCCGAGCCGCGCCGAGAGGCCGACCAGCTCGAGCATCTCCTCGGCCCGCGCCCTCGCCTCCGTCCGCGGCAGCCGCCGGATGAGCGCCGGCATCATGGCGTTCTCGAGGGCGGTGAACTCGGGGAGCAGGTGGTGGCTCTGGAAGACGAAGCCGACCGTCTCGTTGCGGAAGGTGGCGAGGTCCTCCTCGCCGCGGGCGAAGGCGTCCTGCCCGTCGAAGAGGACGCGGCCGGCGCTGGGCGCGTCGAGCGTGCCGAGCACGTGCAGGAAGGTGCTCTTGCCGGCGCCGGAGGGGCCGGTGAGCGCCACGAGCTCGCCGGCGGCGATCTCGAGGTCGATGCCGCGCAGCACCTCCAGGCGGCGCTCGCCCATGAGGTAGGTCTTGCCCAGCCCCTCGACGCGGACGAACGGGGCGCCCATCACTCGCTCCGCAGGCCATCGACGGGGCGCAGGCGCGCCGCCTTGGTGGCCGGGTAGATGGTGGCGAGGAAGGCGAGGGCCACGCTGACGAGCGCGACCAGCGCGAACTGGGCCGGGTCGACGAGCACCGGCAGGTTGGAGATGTAGTAGACCTCCGGGTCGAGCGGGATGCCCACCTCGTCGACGACGAGGCAGGTGCCGAGGCCGAGCACCAGGCCGAAGAAGGTGCCGACCGCCCCGATGACCAGCCCCTCGGCCACGAAGATCTTCATGACGCCGGGCACGCCGGCCCCCATCGACTTGAGCACCGCGATCTCGCGCGTCTTCTCCAGCACCAGCATGATGAGCGTGGCCACGATGATGAAGCTGGCCACGAGCACGATGAAGCCGAGGATGACGGCCATCACCAGCTTCTCCATCTGCAGGGCGGAGAAGAGGTTGCGGTTGAGCTCGCCCCAGTCCTTGGTCCGGTACGGGTAGCCGCCCAGCTCGGCCTGGATGCGCCCCATGACGGCGCGGGCCGCGTCGACGTCCTTCACCTTGAGCTCGAGGCCGGTCACCGAGTCGCCGGCGCCGAGGAAGCGCTGCGCCTCGCCCAGCTCCAGGTAGGCGAACTTGGCGTCGTACTCGTACATGCCGCTGTAGAAGACGGCCGCGACGCGGAAGGGGCGGCTGCGCGGCTGCGGGCCGGCCGGCCCCAGGTCGCCGAAGGGCGAGATGACGTTCACCTGGTCGCCGACGAAGACGCGCAGCTGCACCGCCATCTCGCGGCCGATGACGATGCCGGGCAGCGTCCGCCCCTCGTCGGCGGCCCGGGCGTCGCGCGCCGGCGCGGCCGGGATCTTGTCGGGCGTGGTGAGCCAGGCGAGGTCGCCGCCCGGCTCGATGGAGCGGGGCAGGTCGGTGACGGTGCCGATGGTGGCCGGGTCGATGCCCTTGAGGAGCGCGCCGGTGAGCCGCTGGCCCGCCGCCACCATCACCTCGTTGTAGAGGAACGGGGTGGCGCCGGCGACGCCCGGCACGCCGAGGACGCGGTCGCGCGCCCCGCGCCACTCGGTGAAGTCGTTGTCGCCGTACTTCATCACCATCCCGTGGGCGTTGTGCCCCAGGATCTTCCTCTTCAGGTCGGCCTCGAAGCCGCTCATCACCGAGAGCACCACCGTCAGCGCCCAGACGCCGATGGCGACGCCGCCGATGGAGATGAGCGTCATGAGCATGGTGGCCGGCATGCGCCGCCGCTCGTGCAGCAGCCCGCGCCGCTCGGCCCGGCGCTCGGCCGCGTCGGCGAGGAGGGAGCGGACGAGCAGGAAGAGCAGCCCCGGGACCACGCCGGTGACGCACAGGGCGAAGAGGCCGGCGAGCGTGCGCGCCGAGAGGCGCAGGTGGCTGTTGGCGACGTAGAGCTCGAAGGAGAGCGAGGCGTCGAGCCGCCCCGACCCGGCCAGCAGGTAGGCGAGCGCGGCGCCGACGAAGACGGCCACCGCCGAGAGGGCGCCGGCGCCGAGCAGCCCGAGCACCACCACGAGCGTGCCCTGCGACTCGAGCCCCTCGGCGCCGAGCGGCGAGCCGCGCAGCGCGGGGAGCATGGCCACCCGCACCGCCACGGTGATGGACCAGAGGATGGCGGCGGCGGTCACCTC